>DVEF01000093.1 GCA_015295805.1 Geminocystis sp. M7585_C2015_104
CCCTCCTTCCCGTCTATAAACCCCCTACCTTTGGGGTTTGACATAGGCAGGATAAAAAGCAATTTGACATTTCTAGACTCCTATCGTCCACAAGATGGGTATAATCCTAGTGAGAATGACACTGGTGGATTCCCTCTCGAGTGTAAACTCCTATACTCATTTTGGGGCAAAACAGCAGTAAACCCTACGGCCATGACTTTTTCTTTCTATGTTTAATCCTACTTCAAATACTAATCATCGCTGCTCGTTTCTACTCGTATGCAAGTTTAATCCCTTTTCAAGTTACATTTATTAATGTTTAACCTTTGTGGGGATTACAGTAAAGTCTATGTTTTTGGAGTCGTCTTAAAATATACCAAGGGAAATTACAATCAACTCAATATTTGTAAACCCATAGTTGTATTTAATTTCAGGCAAAACAATAAACCCCTGTTGCTGTGGGTTGATTGCAGAGTATAAATGGGGATAACATAACAATAGAATAACTCCTTTTTCAAAGTCTAGACTCAGATAAAACTACAATTAATGCCACCTCAACAGACTAATACCAGGATTTGACACAGGCAACATAAAACCCGGCTTCTATCTCATCCCCTGACATCTGTAGACTAATCCTACTATCACAACCAATCACCCCGATATCTCTATCCTTGTCTCAGTGTCTAAATCCGAGTAAAACAACAACTCCCATGGCTACCCCCAGAGTGTAAAGGGAGGGTAATATTGAAATCCTTTGAAATAAGCGGCGTGAAAAACCATCCGACGCCTCCATTGGTGGGGATAATAGCCAACTAATCCCACGTTGCAGTATTCATCCCCAGCAAAAGGGAATGATAATATGAATTTCCTAAACTCTCCCCAATTTTCCCCATTTCTGTTGACTAATCTTGGGATTTGACACAGGCAAAATAAAAAGCAAGCCCATGTCTTCACTTTAGTGGTATAATCCCCGTGTCTAATTCTCTCTAATTCCAATAGCAATAACAATCTATATCAACAATGCTAGACCAACATCTGGGGCTTAAGTACAAAAACAATCAACCACTCTTAAGCCTCTATTAGGGATTAGGTAGATTTTACCCCAAACTTGTCCCACTGTTTATACTAGGACAAAATGGCCAAAATGGCAATCCACCTAACAGCTGTAACTTTTTCCCCATATTTAATCTCACTTTGAATTACAATCACTTCTGTTTCTCTTCGCTTGTTTATGTGTTTAATGCCATCTTCAATCACAATTGTCACCATTACCCGTCTTGCACAATCAGTGTTTTATTCTGCGTCTTTCCGCCTCCCGGGGCTTCACTTTATGTTACAATCTCTTTTGTGTCACAATTTTTCCTATAACTGTGGAATAGTGCTACTGTCTCATTTCAGTAAAGTGACACTAGTAGGGTATCCCTAGTGTCTTATGGCAATAAAGACTATCATCCGTCCAATACTCATATTCAATATATTTAGTTGGGGTAACAATTACAAAATGTGAGTGTCTAATGCCACGAGGGCTGTAAACTAATGCCAGTATTTAATACAAGCAAAAACAAACCTCATGCCTGGAGACTAATCCCATGATGTAAACCGGGATAAAACCACAGTTAATGCCACTCCAGCCATATCCTGGGTTTGATAGAGGCAATGTCAAAAAAAATCCCACAACTTTCCACTAATTATTTTTATTTATGACAGCTAGCATTAAAATACTAGGCTAGTATCCTATGACTATTAAATCCCCCTGCCTCTGTATTCTCCCTGTAAACTGAGGCGGAAGTAATCACACCTTTTTAGAGTTATCCTGCTAGGTGTCTAAAATCGGAAAAAATTAGATTCCATCCTAACTCTGTGATTGTATCCCGGAATAACGCCAAGTATTCCTAATTTTTTAGTCTTCAGGGTAGTCCCAAAGACTAGGGTTTTGATAATATATCTCTGGACTAATACCAAAGTTAACCCTATGGCTACAACCCCTTATATGTTTAATCAATACCACCTTGAATCCCAATCAATCATCTCTAAGTCTTCTCACTTGTCTGCAGTTGTAATCCCACCTGTGGCAGTCTACCCTTCTTACCCTGCTGTGTGTTGTGTATAATCCTACTTTGAATGATAATCTCTACTAAATTCTTCTCAGGGTTTAGCCCTATTACAAGTCACAACCCTTGGTATACTCTTCTTAGTGTGATTGGTAGGGGTTATAATAATCAATTTCCTGTCTCCAGACTAGTGGCAGTATGTCTCAGCAAAAATGAAAATCTGTCTGATAGCTGTGGGATAATTCTAGTGTTTCATGCCATTAAGATAACACCTTGAGACTAATCTCAATTATGGTAGCAGGAATCGCAATATACCCGATAGTCCTATACTAGTCTCAATGTCTCTAATACCAGCAAGTTACATGAAATGAAGACGAAACTCCTAGAATAAATCCAGCGTCTGACACTATCAGGATGACAATCAACCTGGCATCTGTATCCTAACTGTTATACATAACGATTCCAGAGAATATGAGTAGTGTAGCCGTGGAAGGGATTTACAACAAAAAACCCCAATAATTGCTGGATGTAACACACCAGTTTTTCTGGTAGGCTATAAGGTGTTTTCCAAGATATGAATTATGGGGATAGACTATCATTGGCGTAAAAAAAGACTAAATATTTCCCGACTAGCCTTGGAATTCCCGCGGGTTACTCTCATTTTCTGGTTATTCGTGGCTGTGACGGGATTGCTAGCCTTTTTTTCCTTAAAATATGCCCTTTTCCCCGATGTGACTTTCCCTGTAGTGATTATTCATGCCCGTAGCAACACCGCTGCTAATACGGTTGAATTCACCCAAGAGATTATACATCCACTAGAACAACCCTTACTAAGATTGGAGGGTGTCGAGTCTATCACTTCTACATCTTATCCCCAAGAGGGGGTAATTAATATTCTGTTTTACGCCGGCAAGAGTCTGGAAGTAGCAACCGCAGAGGTGAAAAAGGCTGTCTCTTCAGTCTGGTTGCCTCCACAAACGAAATTGGAGGTTATCCCCTATAATCTAAATGAGTCTACTGCCATCACCTATGTCCTAACCAGTGATGATAAAAGTCTAGAAGAAACCGCGGTAGCGGCAAAGGAAAAAATCATCCCCCGTCTGAAGGAAATAACAGGGGTTTCTTCTGTAAGTCTTCTAGGACTAGAAGACGAAAATAATACTATTGTACGTTTTAATGGGGAATCAGCCCTGGCTTTACAAGTTGTCAAAAAGGCTAGTGCCAACACCTTAGAAATAGTAAAGGCTACAGAGTCTCTGCGTCGGCAATTACAACCCCTTTTCCCCGATATTGATTTTAAAATCGCCCAAACGGAAGTCGATTATATACAAGAGGCTACCCAGGCTACCATTGATAGTCTCTGGTTGGCTATTATCCTGGCTGTAGTTGTTATATTCCTCTTTCTACGCAACCCATTGGCCACTATCATAACAGCCTTTGCTATACCCCTGTCTCTACTGGGTACTTTCATTGTAATGCATATTGCCGGTTTTAATCTAGAAACTATTACTCTTCTGGCTCTAGCCCTGGTAATAGGAATTGTAGTAGATGATGCTATAGTCCAAGTGGAAAATATCAGCCGTCATCTGGAAGGGGGAGAAACACCGATACAGGCGGCTATCAGGGGAAGTGAGGAAATTGGCTTAGCTATTCTTGCAGCCACCATCTCTATTGCGGTTGTATTCCTGCCTGTTGCTTTTACTACCGGCAATTTAGGACAATTCTTTAAACCCTTTGCCTTAACTGTGTCCTCTTCTGTGATTATATCCCTTCTGGTGGCACGGACACTAACTCCTGTTTTGTGTCGTTACTGGTTGAGGGGGGGAAGACAAGAAAGACTTTTAACCGCCAGTATTGGGAGAAAATTGATTACTAGATACCTAAAGCTGCTCAATTGGGCATTGGGGCACCCTAAAATAATAATATCAGCCACTATTGTTATTTTCTGTCTTAGCCTTGCCCTAATCCCCCTTATTCCCCGAGGATTTATTCCCAAACTGGATAGGGGGGAGTTTAATATTTTCTACACTACCGCCTTACCCAAAATCCCCTCGAGTTGGCCTTCCTCCACTTCCCCCCCTGCCACAGGGGGTGGTGGGGATAACAATTCGGCTTTCAACTGGCTAGCCGGCATTAAAGATAATCCCAGTGGTTTTATTTTAAGGCGAACCCGTCGTGTTGGCGAGAGGATAGAAGCAGAAATAGCAAACATTCCCGAAATAGAAACTGTTTTTAACCTAGTTGGTTGGCGAAATCAACCCAATCGCGGCAAAATCCATGTCAGGTTGAAATCCGACAGGAATAAGAATACTGCCACCATTCAAGAGGAAATCCGTAACAGGTTGTCTCAACTTTCCCTTAAAGGTGTCACCTATAGTGTGGAGGATATAAAATTCGTCGACACGGGGGATAGTCAACCTTTTTCTGTTTCCCTGACAAGTGAGGATATTCCTCTTCTATACGCCACCGCCGCCAAGATAAAACCACAGCTTGAAAAAATCCCTGGCTTGGAAGACTTGACTGTTTCTCCTAACGATATTAGTCTTGCCGATGACAACACTCCTAATCTCATCCAACGGCTTGATGGGAAGGCGTCTATCACTTTCAATGCCAATCTGGCGACTGGGGAGGCTATTGGTAATCTGACTCAGGAGGTAATCCAGAAGATTCAACCCCTTCTTCCAGAAAAAGTCAATCTCGTTATTGGCGGCGATTCTGCCAGAATGGGAGAGGTTTTAAGACAGTTTTTTCTGGTATTTCTGGTTGCCTTAATTCTAATGTTGCTGACATTATGGCTACTTTTTGGTAGTTTAAGGGAGCCATTGGTGGTAGTATTATCTTTGCCCTTGTCCATGGTAGGCGCTATTTTTGCCTTGTTGATTACTCAAAAGGACTTTGGTATCATTTCTCTCATTGGTATTCTATTCCTCCTCGGTTTATTGGACAAAAATGCCCTCCTGCTAGTGGATTTTATCAATCAATTACGCCAAGAGGGAATGAGTATAAAGACTGCCGTTGTCAAGGGTTGTCTTACCCGCTTACGCCCTATTTTGATGACAAGTCTTTCCACTATAATGGGCATGCTTCCCATTGCCATTGGCATTGGCGCTGGTGCAGAATTAAGACAACCCATGGCTATAGCCATTATAGGCGGTTTAATTACCTCTTCCCTCTTGAGTCTAGTATTTGTGCCTGTCTTTTATTCTCTCATATTGCAAATTTCTAGGAAAACCAAAACCAGAAGAGTAGGAGTTGGCGGTGGGGGTGGGTATAGGCCATAGGAAATTGAGGGTGGGGTATGGGGAATGGTAAACCAAGTCATGAAAGACTTTAGTCTTTTTGGCTGCCAATGGTAATTAGTAAACAACACCACGATAAACTCTAGTCTTCTTGGGGGTTTGGGGGGAGGGGTTGGCTACCATTGTGGGTTTTTCCACCTGATTTACTGCCACCCCACGATACTTAATCACATCCTCAGGGAAAACTGCTGTGGTGTTTTGCCTGTTTTGTGTTTTTGCGTCTTCCAGGGTGAGGGAAGAGTCCTTTTCCTGTGTATACTGGAACAGGTTATATTCCTTTTTAACACCACTGCTGTTGTCCTTTACTTTTTTATCTTCGCCCGTATACTCGCCGGTAAATTCGCCAAGGGTTGTTTTTTCTAGCATTCTAGTCATCATCTCAATCATCTCGGCTTTTTGCCTATTAACCATCTCTTCTTTTATCTCTGCCGTCTCTGCGGAGGTTATATTCTCATGAGTATAGGGGGGAGATTCCCTAACATAATTTTCCTCTATTTCCCTAATGATGGTGTTTTTATGTCCTTCTACAATAGGTATTTCTTCCTCCCAAACGGTGTAGGAAAAACTTGTTTCAGTCACAAAAGAGTCTTTGCCTTCCCTGGCTATCTCTTCACATAAAACCATTGCCTTTTCCCTAAATTTTTTCGGTAAATCCGCCCTACGTCTATAGGTTTTTGCTTGGTATTTCAAAGTCAGAGATTTTTTGAAGTCTTCTGCTGAAATTCCCTGACTATTCAACTCCTCAAAACTTATTACCCTTGCCATGGCAGCCTCCTTATCTTTTTAATGGTAAAATCTACCACAAAGGTGACAATTGGCAAGACTTATTTGATTTATCTTCTCCTCCCCTCAGGCTAGCAGGAAAAATTTTAAAAAAAAGTAAAGCGTTATACATTTTAGCTAATTAGATAGTGTAAATAGGTGGTTGTGGGGGAATGGTAACTAGGTAAAAACACGCGCCAAGTCTTGCCCTGTCTTTGTCTGTGCAGGTATAAACTAAAGTTATTTTTGATTCTCTTTTTTGTTTTCCTTCCGGATACCAGGGTGACTTCATACTCTCCTTTTAGACAATATACAGGGAGATTAAACTTAACAGTTGGTTGAATTTTCCTGACATTTATCTTGTCTATCTGAAAAGAAAGTGGAGGGGCGCCCAAGTTTTTACTTAAGTAATTGTATTTATTTTCCAGGTATAATTGTAAGGCTTTTTTGACAATTTCGCCCCTGGGGGCAAATTCAAGGGGAGGGGGGGATACGGAAGCACAACTAGTTAACAGTAAACACAAGAATAAAAAGGAAGTAAAAATTCCTCTAAATTTGTATTCATCTCGAGAATTTTTCCCCATTTTGGATTTATTTTGTCTTTCAAACTAGCCAAGGCAAAACTGATAATTTTGCCATAGTTTAACACCAGTATACCTTCAAAATAGGGCGGCCGGGAATTTTATAAAGGACAATAGTTGAGAGGTTAACTGTGTTGTATCATCAATAAAGGAGACAATTTTCTGCCCATAAAAGAAATGAGTGAGAATTCTAAGGGTGAGAACAAATATACCGTAATTGAACTAAAAAAATCATTGAAACGCACTATCGTCCAGTTAGAAAAGGCAATTAAAATACTAAATCACAAGCCACCAAGGGATTTGCCCAGTTTAAAGGTGGTAGACGACTTGGTGAAAGCCAGCAATGCCCTAGTAGACTATTTACAGTTGAAAACAGAAAACCTGCCTCCAGAAGACAGCCAACCCCAAGCAGTAGAAAAGGAGACGGCTGTAGGTAGCGTAAGTAAAAGCAAAAACCGGGGGGTGAATACCAATTTGATACTAGTTGTGGTGTTGATTGTCAGTCTGGGATTTAATATTCTCACCTTCTTCAGCGGGGTAGTTTTCAGTGGAAAAGTGGTAGCCAAGACGGAAGAAACCTCCCTTGCCGGGAAGCCGAGAATGCCAGAGGAGAATCCTAACAATAAACTGGGGCAAACGGAGTTGTTAGAATCAGAAAACAGGGAAAATCTTCCTTCCCAACAGCCTCAACAAGATTATAGCCAGGAATTGCCGCTAGAATTGGAGAAAGAGGCGAATCTATCTGAAAATCAACAAGACTATGGCGAAGAGGAAATCCAAGAGGAAGTAGTAGAAGAAACAGATTTAGCTAACCTTTCCCCTGAACAATTCTTACTGAAGAATATAGAAGATAAACTAAAAACAATCACCCAAAAGTATGGGGAAAATATGGTAGTAAAAATCCTGGTAGACTTCCGGGAAAATAGCATAACCATAGCCTTGACAGATGACTGGCAAAATCTAAAGATAAACGAAAAAAACAAATTGGCAAGAGAATTGTTTGAGAAGGCAAAATCCCTGGATTTACATAAGTTTAGTCTCCAAGATAGTCGGGGGAATGTGTTGGCCAGAAGTGCGGTGGTGGGAGACAATGTGATTATAATGAAGTAGCTTTTGGAGAAAAATGGGGCTCAATTGTTTATAATTTATACATCCCATGAGATAGGACAACAAGAGTGGAAAGTGTCAAACCATGCCAGAAGGTGGCAGTGGCAATGACATTTTTCGCTAAAATTATCTAGCCGTATTAGCTGGTAGATATTGTAATTTATGAGTAGAGTGATTGTCATAACCAGTGGGAAGGGTGGAGTGGGGAAAACCACCATAACGGCGAATTTGGGCACAGCAATAGCTCAATTAGGCAAAAGAGTATGTTTAATAGATGCAGATTTCGGGCTAAGAAATTTAGACTTGTTACTGGGACTAGAGCAAAGGGTGGTATACACCATTATAGACGTCATATCGGGGGAATGCACCTTGGAAAAGGCGATGGTAAAGGATAAACGCACAGAAGGGCTATTTTTACTACCAGCGGCCCAAAATCGCACCAAGGACGCAATAAACCCCGAGCAAATGAAGGAGATCGTAGAAAAACTAACTTCCAGTTTCGATTATATCCTAATAGACTGCCCAGCGGGGATAGAAATGGGTTTCCGTAACGCCATCGCCGCTGCCAAGGAAGCCTTGATTGTCACCACCCCCGAAGTAGCTGCCGTGAGAGACGCTGATCGAGTGGTGGGTTTGCTAGAATGTGAAAGGATGGAGAGTATCCGTCTCATCGTAAACCGTCTGCGTCCAGAAATGGTTAAAATGGACGAGATGCTCAGCGTAGAGGATATACTAGACCTGCTGGTGGTTCCCCTAATTGGCATTATACCTGATGACAAGAGAGTTATAACTTCTTCTAATAAAGGGGAGCCCCTAGTGTTAAGCAATCCTGATACCCTACCGGCTATGGCCATCAAAAATATTGCTAAAAGGTTGAATGGGATGGAGGTGCCTTTTTTGGATTTGATGGGTACACAGGAGGGTTTATTGGCGAAAATCCGTCGTTTTTTCGGTTTTAACAACCCGTAATGAGTGGATGGGGTAATATGTTCAAAGGCATGATAGGAGAATTTAATCCCTGGGGTGGTTCCAGTAGTAGAATAAAGGCTAAGAACCGTTTGGAACTGGTATTATCTTGTGATCGCGCCGGTATTAACCCGGAAGCCGTCAACAGGATGCGGGATGAGATTGTGGAGGTAGTAAGCCGTTATCTAGACATAGACTTAGAAAAGATGGAGTTCTGTATTAAGAGCAATGACAGGAACACTTCCCTCAGTGCCATCCTGCCTATTAGAAAATTCAAGCGGGTATTCTCTGCTTCTCCCCCCGATTCTCAGTCTGTGGAGGAGGAAAAACACAATTGACTCTCTGTTACCGCAATGACGTCGTAACTGCCAAGGATTTTGGTGATTTTGGTCACTTTATGTAGTTCTTTTAGAGCACATTGTACCTGAGGACTACGACTATCACCGTGTAAATCCAGGAAGAAGAGATACTCTCCTAGACAGCGTTTAGTAGGACGAGATTCTATTTTAGTCAGGTTTATTTGTTTTTCTGCAAAGATTTGTAAAGGTTTTACCAGCACACCGGGGATATTAGCCTCAAAGGCAAAGGCAAGGGAGACATAGCAGCCGTCTGTGAGGGAGTCTTTTGCCACCACCCAGAAACGAGTACAATTGTCGGGATAGTCGTTGATATTATGGGCTTTTATGGGAAGCTCATACAGTTGTGCCGCCCTAGCAGAGGCAATAGCAGAGGCGGTGGGCTCATTCTTGAGGTGTAATAGGGCTTCTGTGGTAGAATTGGTGGGGATAAGACGGGCTTGTGGCAGGTATTTCTCTAGCCATTTCTGACATTGGGCCAAAGCTTGGGGGTGGGAGTAGACGGTTTGTATTTGTGCCAAACTGTCACCATGGGACAGCAAATTGTGTACAATGGGGATGGTGATGGCCTGTTGGACATGGAGACAGTCTAATTCCCAGAGGGTATCTAGGGTAACTGCCACTGAGCCTTCTATAGAGTTTTCCACTGGTACTATAGCAATATCTGCCTTCCCCATGGCCACCGCCTTTAGGGTTTGAGGGATGCTAACCAGAGGAAGCAGACGGGAGGTTATTCCCTTTTCCCGTTTCAGCTGTTGGGCATAGAAGAGGGTTGCCATTTCTGAATAAGTGCCCTCTGGTCCCAAATAGGCGATAATCTTCTCCATGGTGGGGGGTTAGTTGTCGTTTGCTGCCGTCTCCTGTTAGTGTTAATTGTAGCAGTGTCCTGTTCCCTTAAAGGAAATGTTGTCTACCCTTATCCTAACTCTATTGTTGCTCATTGGCCTTTTCTTCTTCATCAGAGGTAGTGTAAAGGAACGTAGAGAAACTGTCACCCTCGCCTGTCAAGACAATCCCGATAATATCCTCAGCTATCTTCGTGACTATTTTTTCCGGAGAGCCTATAGAGTAAAATCTATACATCCAGAGGAGAATAAGGTAGTCCTGGAGGGCCTTGTGGCTGCCAGTGGCTTCCTAGCAGTATTTTTAAGCTTTTTGGCAGGATGTGGGTTGTTTTGTCTAGGATTAGTGCTGTCAATGCTTTTCCAGTCGCAACCCTTATACTGGGCACTAGGACTAACCTTGCTAGCACCCTTTACGGGGTGGTACTATTGGCACAAGGCCAGAAGGGTAGAACAAGTAATCTTCCGTTTAGACGGCAATCCGGAAACCGACAAAACCCAAACCGTAATTACTATCCAAGCCCATAGGGACGAGTTGATTGAACTACAAAAAAACTTCCCCTTCGCCTACCAAGTGAGGGAATAGACAAAAAAGCCCCCCAACGGGGGCCTGTTCATGTTAGACTATACTAGAGTAGATTGGGGAAGGTGTGGACATTGGGGGCGTGCATTGCTTCCAACCCCATGTTGGCTCGGTTCAACAAGTCAGCCTCGGTGCGGATGACGTGGTTGCTGCTGTCGAGGATGGAGTAGTTGAAGTTGAAGCCGTTGAGGTTGAAGGCAACGCTACAGATGCCTAGAGTAGCAAACCAGATGCCTATGGTGGGGAATGCCGCTAGGAGAAAGTGGATTGAACGACTGTTACGAAGCGCCAAAGAGGGTATCAACAGTCTGCCCAAATAACCCACATGGCCAGCAACTAGATTATAGGTGGTTTCCTGTTGCCCAAACTTGTAGCCCTCGTTTACCGATTCAGCGTCTGTAGTCTCTCGTATTAGAGATGAGGTTACAAGGGAGCCATGGGTAGCACAAAGCAAGGCACCTCCGAATACCCCTATTACTCCTAACATATGGAAGGGGTGCATCAGGATGTTGTGTTCTGCCTGTACTGCCAACATAAAGTTGAAGGTGCCTGCTATTCCCAAAGGCATCCCCTGAGCAAAACTTCCTTGACCTATGGGGTACACCAGTAGCACCGCAGTAGCGGCACCAGCGGGGGCGGAAAATGCTGTGGCAATCCAAGGGCGCATTCCCAAACGCTCACTGTATTCCCATAGTCTTCCCAGGTAAGCCCAAACCGCAATCAGGAAGTGGAAGACTATCATCTGGTATGGGCCACCGTTATACAGCCATTCTTCTATGGATGCCGCTTCCCAGATGGGGTAGAAGTGTAGGCCCACTGCCGCCGAGGTTGGGACCACTGCCGCTGTTATTATGTTATTACCACTCAACAACGCTCCTGCCACTGGCTCCCGAATCCCATCCAAGTCTACTGGCGGCGCGCATATGAAGGCAATTACGAATACTATTGCCGCCACCAACATGGTGGGTATCATTAACACCCTAAACCACCCTATATAAATGCGATTATTGGTGCTTGTTACCCAGCGACAAAAGGCATCCCACAGGGAGGATGGCTCCAATCTTAGACGTTTGCCTATTACCGTTGCCATAGTCTCAAATCCTCCTTCTCTTTTGTTTACTCCCCCTCCCCGTTACACTACTTTACAAAAAGGGCAAAATATGTTAAAACACTTCCATTAGTTGGGTTCGTTTTTTTGGTAAACGGGGCAAGGGTTTTTCCTTTGACTTTTTAGCTAGCTATTCCAACAACTCCCCTGGGGGGTTTCATTCTAACCCCTAGGGTTTTTCTTCTTCTATATTAGCATGGGGTTTTTGGGGGCGTCTTTTATTTTCATTTATTCTTAACATTTTTTATTCATTGTTATTCTGCCTTTTATTGCCCTTAGCTGTTTTAGGCTGAGGAGGGGTAATTGTTAAGTTTTTATAAGTATTGTTTTCCCCTCCATTTTGTCGCCAGGGTTTGGATTTGTTGCAATTCTTGAGGGGAAATATTCTCTAGATGTTTTAATGCCAATGCCATTCTCCCCTGGGACTTTAATTTATCTTTGTGACGGGCAAGAAAGTCCCAATATAGATAATTAAAAGGGCAAGCATTTTCTGTACTTCTTGATTGAGGGTTATAGCGGCAACTGTCACAATAATCGCTCATTTTCCTTATGTAGTTAGCAGAGGATATATAGGGTTTAGTAGCCAGAAAACCCCCATCGGCAAATTGTCCCATCCCCAGTACATTTGTTTGCATTACCCAGTCGTAGGCATCGATGTAGGCGCAGTGAAACCAGTTTTCCACTTCCTGTGGACAAATGCCACTTATTAGGGCATAATTGCTGAGAATCATTAGTCTTTGAATATGGTGGGCATAGGCTGTATTTTCTGTTTGTTTTAGTACTTGTTTAAGACAGTTTAAATCTGTCCTATTGCTATCCCAGAAGAAGGGAGGTAATGGCTGAGTATGGTTAAACCAGTTGGACTGAAAATAGTCTTTTTCCACATAGTGATATACTCCATACATGTATTCCCGCCACCCCAATACCTGACGGATAAAACCCTCCACTGAGTTGATAGGGATAGAATTTTGATAGTAAACATTTTCCACTTCTTTTATCACTTCTAATGGTTGTAATAATCCCACGTTTAGGTAGGGGGAAAGTAGACTATGCCACATATATTGTTCTCCCGTTAACATCGCATCCTGGTATATTCCAAACCTCTGGAGACGGTTTTTCACAAAATCCCTCAGCGCTTTCAATGCCGACTCTCTTGTAACACCCCATTCAAATCTTTCCAACTCTCCATAGGTGGGTATATCCAGTTTTTTTACCTTTTCTATTACCTCTTTTGTAATCTCATCTGGCTCAAAGCTTAGTCTTTTGGGGGGCAATATTTTCCTGTTGGGGGGTTTTCTATTTTCCTTGTCTAAATTCCATTTACCTCCCACTGGCTTCCCTTCTTCTGTTAAAAGAATCTTCCATCTTTTTCTCCCCTCCCTGTAAAAATCTTCCAAAATCAATCTTTTCCTTCCCTCCGCCCACTCTCTAAATTCCTCCGGCTGCCACAAGAAGTTTATGTTGTTGTACCAGGTTATTTTGCTTTTTAATCCCAGACTGTTAATATACTCAAAAAAAGGCCTATCTGCCGGAAGCATAATTCTCAATTCAGCAATTTTATTACTCCTAATCCAGTGGTGGACAATAGGGGCAAAATCTCCCTGGGTTACCACATAGTCTACCTGCCATCCCTCCCCGGATAGCTTCTGGGCAAAATGACGCATCGCCGCCCAAATAAACACCAGCTTTTGCTTATGGTAACGTCTTTTTTTTACATATTCTAAACTCTCAATCATAAGAATAAGTGTTTCTCTCTTTTGCTCCTTGCTTGCCAAGATAGCAGGATTTTTATCAGTGAGTTGATCTCCTAATATCCAAATACCAATAGGCATAAATTTGCGGGACAAAATTTGATGTATTTCCTAAATTATGGGTTATAATATGTAAGGGTCAAGAGGAAAAAAACAGTTTAAATAAGTGCTGTTATTGTAATAGTAAGAAAGGAGTGGCATGAGAGTAGCCGTAGAAGAATTGATAACCCCAGAAATAAGCAAACCTGCCCGTTATTTGGGTAACGAATTGGGGGCAAAACACAAAGACTGGGAAAGTGCTACCGTAAGATGGGTGTTGACATATCCAGAAGTATATGAGGTGGGGGCCTCTAACCTAGGACACATAATCCTCTATAATATCCTCAATACCCAGCCAAGACAACTGTGCGATCGTGCCTATCTACCTGGACCGGATTTGGCAAAGAAAATGCGGGCAACCAACACCCCCCTGTTTGCCCTAGAATCCAAAAGAGACGTAAAGGATTTTGACATTCTCGGTTTTAGTCTAAGTTATGAGTTGGGCGCCACTAACATCCTAGAAATGCTTAGTCTAGCCCAAATCCCCCTCACCTGGAAGGAAAGACAAGAAGGCAATTATCCCCTCATTTTCGCCGGTGGACAAACCGCCACCTCTAACCCCGAACCATATGCTGACTTCTTTGATTTTATCGCAGTAGGCGACGGGGAGGAATTATTACCAGAAATCGGTTTAGTGGTAGAAGAAGGGAAGAAACAGGGCCTCAGTAGGCAACAATTACTACTGGACTTGGCTCAAATTCCAGGTGTCTATGTGCCCCAATTCTATGATATGCAACCCGATGGCACAGTTAAACCCAATCGTCCAGACGTACCCGAAAGAATCCTAAGACGTGTGGCTACACCCATCCCAGCCTATTCTATCGGTTTAGTGCCCTATGTGCAAACAGTACATGACCGTCTGACAGTAGAAATTAGAAGGGGTTGTACTAGGGGATGTCGTTTTTGTCAACCGGGGATGTTAACTCGCCCCGCTAGGGATGTAGAGCCAGAAGATGTTATAAATACCATTGTGGAGGGGATGAGAAAAACAGGATTCAACGAATTCTCCCTATTATCCCTCAGTTGCTCCGACTATCTCTCCCTCCCGGCTGTAGGCATTGAAATCAAAAACCGTCTCAAGGATGAAAACATCTCCCTCTCCTTGCCCAGTCAAAGAGTAGACCGTTTTGACAAAAATATTGCTAGAATAGTTGGGGGTACTAGGAAAACAGGATTGACCTTCGCCCCGGAAGCCGGAACCCAAAGACTACGAGACATAATCAATAAGGGGTTAACCAACGAAGACTTACTCCGAGGAATACAAACGGCAGTAAGGGAAGGGTGGCAACAGGTGAAACTCTACTTCATGATTGGCTTGCCTGGGGAAACAGATGAGGATGTAATAGGTATTGCCGAGACGGTTAAATGGTTGCGGAGGGAGTGTCGTCATCTAAGCAGAAAACCTCTTGACTTCCATCTGACAATTTCTAATTTTACCCCCAAACCCCACACCCCTTTCCAATGGCATTCTGTTTCCACCGCTGAATTTATCCGTAAACAGAATTTGCTAAGAAGAGAATTTGAGGGGATGAGGGGAGTGAAGGTAAACTATACCGACGTGCGGATTTCCGCCATTGAAGACTTCCTGGGAAGGGGTGACAGGAGACTTGCAAAAGTTATACGTCGCGCCTGGGAATTGGGCGCCGGTATGGACGCCTGGTGGGAAAATATAGATAAAGCCTATCAGGCATGGGAAAAGGCTATCAGTGAAGCCGGCTTAACCTGGAAATATCGTCAAATCGAAAGGGGTGAGTGGAACGTTTTTGAGGCCGATACTGGTAAAATAGACTACGATGCACCTCTTCCCTGGGATCATATTGATACTGGCATAGACAAAAAATGGCTCAAAGAGGACTTACAAAGGGCACTACAAGAAGTAGTTGTACCTGATTGCTCCTTTGAGGGTTGTAGTAGTTGTGGGGTATGTAGCCCAGAATTTGGGCACAATGTGGTAGTGACTCCCCCTCCTATCCCTGAGTATGAGGGAGACTTCAAACCCAATCAGACGGTAGTGCAAAGACTCCGCGTCTGGTTTGGCAAAGAGGGAGACATGGCATTGATAAGTCACTTGGATTTAATGCGTTTGTTTGATAGGGCCATCAGACGTGCTGGTATGCCCATATCTTATACTGGAGGTTTCCATCCCACTCCCAAGATTTCCATAGCCTCTGCCTTACCCCTTGGGATGACAAGCAGTGGGGAAATTGTAGAATTCCAGTTACATACCCCCATGACGGTTGAAGAATTCAGGCAAAGACTGACAGCACAACTCCCCCCCGGTTTACCCATTTTCCAGGTAGAACAAATCCCAGTCAAGTCCCCTTTTGCCACCCAACTTTTAGACAAAGCCGAATATACCATCACCCTTGCCGCCGATAAACCCACTCCCCCCACCCAATGGCAGTCTTGGATAGAGGCACTATTAAACACCACCACCATCGAGAAAGAGAAAACCGGCAAAGATGGCAAGAGGAAAGTGGAAAATCTCCGGGAAAACCTTTACCATCTCTCCCTCCTTTCTGCCCAAAAAGACACTGCCACTCTGAGGTATGTGGGAAGTGCCAAAAATGACGGCTCCCTCTTGACACCAGAAAAGGTTTGTTATATGCTGGAGAGGATAAGTGGTGAAAGTCTTACCCTCCTCAAAGCCCACCGCGAGAGGATACTGCTTCGCTGCCAAGGCGAGTAAAAGGGGCGGGAGGTGATTCTGAGTCAGGGGGCAACTCCACACTAAACCCCTCACAAACCCCTACATCATAATCCCTAAATCCCACCCCCTAAATCACCACAAAGGGGGAAAAGAGATAAAATTGAAGTAATGGACAAGGGTATCTAAAAACCATGAATCTAGAAGCACAATTAGCCCACCTAGTGGCAGAAGCCCCCAAATACGGTGTCCCCTCTATTATAATGGAAAAGGGCGTTATACCTGTAATCAGCGCCTTTGCCCAACAGTTGGGACATACTGAGTATTATCTCCGACAAACCACAGATAATAACCTAGTCCTGACTATTCTGGCAAATGAGAAACACCCGGAATTAGAAAAAAAAGTCATCTACGCCTTCCCCACCGCCGAAGATGCCACCCAATTCCCCGATAACAAAACCAGTAAACTGGAAATTGTACCCCAAGCCTTCCCTGTCAGCCAAATCCTCTTCCAAATGTTTACCATGAAGGAAGTGGACAGTATTATCTTCATAGACAACCCCCAACAGTATCAGCAGAGTAAAGAGATCTACTGCCACAAACTACAGGCAGCAATACGACAGAGTCTAACTAACCTGGTGAATGCCGTAACTAACAACAGCAGGATAGTTTAAACTAGGCCTGAGAATAGTATCTATCCTCGGCTCGGCGATCGCAGTACTCCATCAACTCTGTCAAAGAGTCAGGACAGTCCACTGTGACAATTGTACCACCAATCTCGTCAAATTCATCATTGGCAGGACAACGCCACAAGGGTTTGACTGTAATACTGATGTCCGGGGCAATTTCCTCGTCCTCCTGAGGGGGGCTTAAAATAACTTCAAAATTCCCCTCAGGATTAAAGGTTTTGTCTACAATCAGTCTGACCCCTTGCCGTGTAAGGTCCAGGGTAAAACCTAAAAAATGCCCCCCCTCGTCTAACACCCGGCATACCGCCAAAATGCGTCTGGTGTGTCGTTTCTCCTCTGGAGGGGAGTCGCCTTTTGCCTTTTCCATTTCCATAGACGCCCCCGCCTAATTCCTCCTTCTTTGGATCTTAGTACTTTTTTATCCTAGCCGGCTAGTAGTTGCCACCCTCTTCCTGTGGCACTTCTGGGGGTGGTGTTTCTTCTTCCGCTTGGGGTGGGGGAGACTGTAATGCCTCTTTTTCTTTCCCGGCGGCAGTGGGGGTGTTTTCAGTATTTTCCGCCTTGGGGGTGAGATTGTCTGAAGCTGTTGTGTTGGCCTCTTTTGGTTTCGACTCTACTCCAAGGGTGACGGGGGGATTGTCTTTGGAAGGCTGAGTAACTGCTACATTGGGTTTGATAGTAGGAAGATTATCCTTTAGGGGTTGAGTTGCCGAAGGGTTGAATTTTAAAGCAGGTTTTGTAGGGGGGGGATTGTCTGTTGACGGCTTATTGGCGGCTGAATCGGGGGTGTTATTATCCCTGTTTTCTCTAGAAGATGTACTATTTTTGACCTCCCCCTCCGACTGTGTTATTTCCGAGGCGGGGGGAGTTTCCCTTTTTTTTGTCTCACCCACCCCCTCCGAGGTTTTGGCTGTCTCACCCACCCCCTCCGAGGTGTTGGCGGCGGCACATACTGTGCTATCGTAGGTGAATCTCACATCTACCAGATAAGGGGTGTTGTTACCAGTGTCATTCTCAAACTGATGGGATTTAATTTGTTTCAATGCGGTTTCATTCAATAGGGGATAACCCGAACTTTTTAGCAATTCCGCCTCTGACACTTTTCCTTCAGGGTTTACCACAACACCATAACTGGCGACTCCCTCCCACTTGCCACTACAGGCTTGAGGCGGATACAAACCTGTAAACTCCAACTGTTTTGGCCTAATGTTTTGCACTCGTCTTGCCCAGGCAATATAATTTCTCCTAGCCACCTCATCACTGGTATTGTCTCCCTCCAACCCTGTCATGGGGGGGTTGTTGGCAGTGACTTTTTCCTCCAGTGTGGTGGGAGTGGATGTGTCGGTGGGTTTTAATTTTTCCTCAGGTTTTGCCAAATCTAAGGCAGACTGATTACGCAAGTCAATTTTAATATTCCGGTTATTGATCACATCCCTGGGATTGACGGCAATCTCAATGGGTTGGTTGGCAAATAGTTGTCTCCTAATTTCCGCCCTTTTGGCTTCGTCCAAGATTTCCTGTTGTTTATTCGTGGCAGGGGGAGGAGGTATATCATTGTACTCCCCTACTGGCACTTCAGGAGGTAAGGAGGCTATAGTGGTTGAAGTCACGGGCGGGGGGGGGGGTAGAGGGGGAGAAGGAGAGGGAGAGGGAGTGGGGGAGGAAGACTGATAATCATATTGGGAAGAGGGAGACGTGTTGGAGGGAGGAAGTGGAGAAAAATCGTAGCTAGCCGCCTCGGGGGGTGGCGGCAGAGGAATATTGTTGGCTACCGCCGGCGGGTTGGAAGCTGGAGACTGTGAAGTTTCCCAAGGGGGTGGCGGCAGGGGGATGACATTCTCCCCACTGACTGGTGTTTGTGATTCTGGCGGCAAAATCCCCATGCCATCCAGGTTGGGGAGTCTTGTTTGTTCTATCGGATTAAGTTCTATTACAGGAGTAGCACCAATTTTTTGTGCCTGGACATCCCCCCCAATTCGGGGCAAAACCGCATTAAAAAACACCCCATGGGCAGAAATAGAAGCCAAAAGGGGCCAATTTATCTCTTTAGCTACCTGGCTTAGCAAAAATGACCAGCTTGCTGTTTTTTTCTGCCCACTGTTGTTATTATTAATCATGGCATCCCCCTTGTCTACTACTCCCATTATTGTAGCCACTCCCTATAGGTTTAGTTTTTCCATCAAAGTCTCGATATGAAAATGCTCTTGGATTAACTGTTGCATACATTCTACCTTGACTGGCTCATGGAGTCTTACCTTGCCAAAGGCCCGATTGACTATTTCTACAGTGGTTAGGGTATCACAGTCCACCATTAGAATGGGAACCTCTAAATCCTCCGCCCTAGAAAGAATTAATGGTTGGGGAGGCACATGTCCTGTTAAAATCAAACAGGTGGTAGAACTCTCTAAGGCCGCTAATTGCAAGTCAGTGCGATCGCTTCCTGTAATTACGGCCATATTCCTCCCGCGGCGGAAGTATTCCAAGGCGGCATTCACATTCATCGCCCCCACCGTGAGGGATTCTACCATCAAATCCAGACGATGTTCACAGCATAACACCCTTGCCCTCAGTTGTCGCACCAATTCCCTAACACTAACACTCTGCAGTAGCCTATTTTTGGGGAGACAGGCTAAAACTTCTATCCCCCTACTGTGGTAAAAGGGTTTCAACTTGTCTTCCATAATCTCCACGGCTTCTGGGGGCACACTATTAATCAATACCCCAATGAGTTTGTCTTGTAAAAGCTGTTTTGCCAGCAGGATTTGATCTACATTTGTGTTCAAGTTGTATCGAACCACTATTAGTACCTGTGCGGGGAGGGCATGTGCCATTTCCGGGACAGAAAGATTAAATAATTGTCCTTGAAACAAGTTGTTGGCACCTTCCAATAGAATCAAATCTCCCTCCAGGGAGTCACAGTATTGTTGCAACTGCAGGCGGTATTGATTCTCCTTGCCAAGGGAAGAAATAATGGTTTTCTCATCTAAAAGCAATAAGGGGGGCTTAAGACTATTACCCCCCAGACTCAACAGTTGGGAAATAAATTGCAAATCCTGTTCATCCTCCAGCCTATCATTTTCCTGAAAACAGGTGCCAATGGGTTTGCCATAGGCCAATTTTATCCCTCTTTGTTGTAGTTGTTTGGCAATACCGATGATGGTGGCCGTCTTTCCCGTATAAGCCTCTGTGGATGCCACCAGCAATGTCCTCTTGTTACCTGTCATAGTGTTTACCTTCCTCCTCACTGAATATCTACATCTACAATACCCCCTTACTACTGGGAATTTCTTGTAAACGACGACAGTCTCTTTCTAGGGCCTGACGCAAGGATCTTGCAAAAGCCTTAAAAGTTGCCTCGATTATATGGTGGGAGTTAATCCCATCCAATTGCCGAATGTGTAAAGTAATAAAGCTGTTATTTACAAAGGCTACAAAAAACTCCCTCACCAACTGGGTATCATAACTCCCTACCCTTTCCGTAGGGATTTGTAGGCCATAACTCAAGTGGGGCCTTCCTGAGAAATCCAATACCACCTGAATCAAAGCCTCATCTAAAGGCGCGACGAAATGACCAAAACGATTTATCCCCTTTTTGTCCCCTACCGCCTTGGCTATGGCCTGTCCCAATGTAATACCTATATCTTCATTTGTGTGATGATCATCGATGTGGGTATCACCAGTGGCTTGGATTTGCAAGTCCACAAGCCCATGGGAGGCAACCTGTTGTAGCATGTGGTTCAGGAAGGGTATGGGGGTTGAAATGTCACAAAGGCCTGTGCCGTCTAGGTTTACCGTTACCAGAACCTCAGTTTCCTTTGTAACCCGGTGCACCGTGGCAACCCGCGGCGGAGGATTAACAGGCTCTTTCTTCTCTAGTGATGCTACAGTGTTAGTAGGTGTTTCTGTCAGTCTACTAGCCGAGTGAGAATCCATTGGGCAGATAAAAGTGGCGCTGGTGTTATTCAATATGTTGTCATCTATTTTCCCTCATTTTTCCCACTAATTTCAAGGACATCACAGAAACAGACACATCCATGCTAGTAGTGGTAGAACTAAGTACTATTTTATCAGGGCTGGCCAAGGACTGGGTGGACTTTTCTCGCTTGGGGCATTGTTATTTGCCGGAGGTGGTTTGGCGGGAGGTGGAATTTTTAACCCTTCGCGCCGTCACGGAGAAAGAGGAGAAGATAGCCAGGGAATTTACGCGTTTTTTCCCCGACAGTGGCTGGCAAATCATCTCAGACATGTCTCCCTTGCCTATGGCTAACATCCTAGAAGGGATGGACATGAGTAAAAAAGCGCGACTCCTGATGGGCATTGCTGAAACCGTTTATGATTTTACCCTGAAAAACCCCCAAGAGTTGATAGTCTTAGTCACCAGCGAAACCAACCTCAAGACTCAATTAAAGCAGTTAAACTTGAAAAATCTCGCCATCATTCCCCCCAATCAACTCAAAAACTGGCTAAAGACTGGCGTAATCCCCCCTACCATCGCCGAAACGGCTGCTGCCTGTGATTATACTATTGCCCCTCCGTCACCACAACCCACAGACACAAACCACCCCAGACTTCTTTTACAAAATACTAGTAGTAATGTTTTCTTCCCCGCCACCAGAAGAAGACAAAGGGGTGAAAATCCCCTCTTCATTGTAATCCATAGTATCTCTGCCATTGTTTTCCTGTTGGTGGCAGTAGGGTTGACATGGTATTTAATATCACCCCAGTCGTTTCAAGACTTCCTACGCCTTCCCCTTCCCGGCAACAGTCAGAAAAAATAATCTCCTTGGCGTACCTAATATGCTAAGGTTTCTAGAGTGAAGCGTAAATACTCTGCCACCAGTTCCTCTATATCCCCCTCTTTTTGATTTTCCTGACACCAGCTGTTGAAACCGGATGTTTTGGCAATTGCCCTTTGTAAACTAAGCCACATTTCTCTATCCTCAGGAATTTGTGTATTATTTATGGTTGTACCTGCCATTTTCTTCTCCTGTTGTCCTTATCCTTTTTTCCCTAGGATAACCCAATTATCTACTTTACGATTGTAACCCAAAACACATAAGTCTGTCCCTGCCAGTTTCCCCTCTGTGGCGATAGGGGGAGACTGCCGCAAGCCCGGGCAATAGACATTATCATCAAAACCCCCATCCCTGACAATACAATAGAAAAGACGGCTGAAGATTAAAATTGGCAACCGCCTCCAAGGCATTAGACTGTAGTAATGACGCCCAAAGGAAAGCCCTAGAAAGTCTAGAAGGGAGTTTTTCACAAAGGCAATTAAAAAGGGGGAGAAGGGAGAAGTGGAAAGGACACAATTGAGAATGTGGCCTCCGAAACCATATTACATTGAAATTGCCTTATCTTGTGAGCTCCTCCCTGCCACAGGATGGGTTGAGAGGACAAAGATTTTGGGAAAATTGAGCTAAACAAGAGGGAGTAAAAACCCGTTTAGTATTAGTGCCCCAGACGGGAAGAAAGAGGAAATGGGAAATCGGAAAACAGGCATTACAGACAGAAATTGCCACGGCAATCAAGGTGGTATCAAGGGCGCTGGCAGACGGGGAAATTTTACATCACCATCGAGGATTTAGCCCAACAGGGAACAGTGCCCAACAGTGGCGCTGAAATACGAGGGATTCATGGCGGTCATTTTAGCATCATACCATGATACAGACATTTATAGTAAACCGCCAGAAGACCCAAGTTATTAGTGGCGTTAGGCCATTGCGAGTAGTCCGGCAATAGGGCCACACCCCCAGAAACCCTTGCCAAACAAACCTAATTACTTAGCCTGTCTTCACCCCGTCAGTTGTTTCAGTTACAATCAGTAATTCTTTTATAATATTTTGTACTCCAAAAATAGGAGAGAATTTAAGCGGCTAGGCCAAATCAGCATACTGGAAAAAGTCAGCCATGAAAAACCCATTGCCGTCTAACCCCAATTAACTCCACCTTTTGTTAATTGCCTTGACTAGTAAGGTCTAACCTACAGCCGATAAACTCACCGATTTCCCTTGCCAATCTTTCCGCCTCCCCCCACTGGGATTTTGAGGCGATAAAAAGAGATTCTCTATTAGTCTTAAACAGTATTTGAACCTTATAACTCTCTTTTTTCCCCCTCACTATCACTACTTTCACACAGTCCACATCTGCCAGCGGGTACACCTTCTTGTGGGAAAAGAGTAAACCTTTCTCCTCATGGGTGACAGTGCGGAGGGGAAGATTAATTGTAATAGTCACTGTTATAAAAAATAATACCAATATTATTGAGAATGATGAGAAAATTACAAAGGGCAACAGAAGTAAGAGAAGCTCCACCCAGTCAATGCCGTTGTACTCAACAAAGGAAATGTCTTTTTGAGGGGATTGGAGAAAGGCGTTTAATTCCTCTGCCCTTTTACTCCCCCAGGAGGAACAGTTGGATAATGGTATTTTTTCTGCTGATTGGTTGCCATATAAGATAAAATCATAAAATACTGCTTTTCCACTCCTTCTCCGTTGGCAGTCGAATTCTTTAATTTCAAAATACTGACTCTCCTTTGTGGGGAATATTTGAAACCTTGGCCTAAAAGTGACAGTACAGTCTGTTGTTGTTAATTCCGGATTTTTCTTATAGCAAAAAAACTCCAACCCTCCCACTTCGCCCAGATAATATACCAAGCCAGCCCCAAACAAAACCGAAGCGATTATAAAAGCAAATACTAGTAGTAAGTTATTTCCCTTTACTACAATCTCACTGGCGTTCCTTTTGACAAGTGCCATTGAACTCTACCAGCAACTCGTAACCATGCACAATTTTACTACAGCCCGTTATAACTAACCATTGTCCCCTTCTTGTATTCAACTCCTTATGAACCTTTGACTAATAACTTTCGCCCGCATCCGATGAATTCACTCATTTCCACTGCCAGTCTCATTAACTTCCCCATACTGTGTTAGTCTCCGGAGTATATGGAATACTGAGGATTTGGTATTACTAGTAAATACAGTCCATCATGGGCATCGCCGTCGGAGTTTGTGGTTTTCTCAGGCAACGCATACAGTCTACGTTACAGTCTACGTCGGCCGGTGGGTGGACTGTGCGGCTACATTTCATGACTTTTTGACGCTGAGCTAAAGTTATAGTCCTATGTTTGGAAACTTGTATTATGCCAGCAGTAAAGCCCTGTGGACAGAGGACCAATTAAACCCCTAAAATTGTAACACTTTACTATTTTGGTAAATTACTAAACTCCAGGGAGAGGCAAGAAGGGCGTTTATATCAGTGGCCATCTAGGGGGTTACATTTATTCCCGGCAGGTGTACTTCTTCTTACCGATTGGAATTAGAGTACCAGGCAGTGGTGACTATTGGTTTGTAGCTTATGATTCAATCTGTCAGTTTTGGTTCTGTTTTCCCACAAGCCACACATCAAAAGTGTAATACCCCCACAAGGTATCCCTACCTCGGCACTTATGATTCTTCCCCCCGTTGTGGGGTTGACTGAGTTTGTGCCAGTTGGCCTATGGACTTGAGGGCATTGCCCAACTCCATGGGGAAGAGGATGACTGTGTTGGAGGGGCTATTGGCCAGGCCGTCGATAGTTTGTAACGTCCTCAACTCCAAGGCAATGGGGTTTTCCGCCATCAGTTTTGCTGCCTTGGCTAGGTTTTCTGCCGCCAGACGGTCACCTTCGGCTTTGGTGATAGTGGCTCGTTTTTCTCTCTCTGCGGAGGCTTGCCTGGACATTACCTTCTTCAATTCTTCTGGCAAGTCAAAGTCCTGTAGTTGGATGGATTCCACTGTCAGCCCCCAATCTCTGACCTTCTCCCCTACAATAAAGGCTATTTGTTCTTGGATTTTTTCCCTCTCTGACAACAACTCGTCCAATGAGTAGGAGCCTACTACATCTCGTAGGGCAGACTGGGAGTACTGGGAGATGGCAAAGCGGTAGTCCTGCACCTTGGTAACGGCCAATTCCGGTTTTTTGACACTGAAAAATAGAGCCCCGTCAATAACTACTGGTACGTTGTCTTTAGTTATGGCCCTTTGACGAGGGATATTAATTACTTGTACCCTAGTGTCTACAAATCTTACTGTTTCAATAAAGGGCAAAACGTAAAACACACCCGAACCCCTCACCTCGGAATATCTACCTAGGGTGAGGATTACTCCCTTTTCCCACTCCGCCGCTACCCTGACGCCTCCCACCAACTGACTCCACAAAAAACTGACAACTGCTGCCCCGCCCAACCATCCTACACGTTTCCCCAGGTTTTCCCCACTAAGACTCCCGCCAGTGGCCACTAGGAATATAAAAATAGTGGGTATCCACAAAAGAATCGCCCTTATGGGCCCACCCAGGGAAACATGTTCCACATGGGGCGCAGCATAAACCCTAGCACCCTCTCTGCTGAGACTCTCTTGTTCACTAGTTTCCATCTTTTTATCCTCCACCCCTTACCCTATTCCACCCCCATTCTACCACGGCCGGGTTAAGACTCTGTTAAATTCTCTTTTTAATACTCCGCAACCGCCAATAAACTGTTAAATAGATTGCTGTATTTTCCCTCTCTGAATATACAATAGCTCTGCTACGAAACTAAGAATATTTGAGAAAAAATAAATGAATAAATTTAGCGTTTATTGAGGGCCAATTTAAATAATTCCCAAATTTTAATTTCATAAAATAATTAAAAGACACCGCTAAAATGCAAAAGGGTGGAGGAAGATTGAGGAGATGAATTATTGTTATTATCTCCCACGGCGGGCCTATGGGGGTGATTTACCGACTACAGGACGAATGTTAATGGGCTTACCACAGCCACTCCCCAACATTGTAACTTTTACCCTTGCCTTAGATTTAGTTGACTATACCCAAATATACCAAGGTTCACAATAATACAATAATAGTGCCAGTGTTATGGTCCAGGACAAAATTGTTGCCCACCATGTGCCTTTAATTGTTAATTGTAATTGTCCCCCGCTGATGCCTTGATAGCGATTCAACTGGGAAATGAGGGTTATATTCTCCGCTGGGCAGGGGCTGGATTTTCCCATGGCATTGAAACCCCAAAACAGACTAACAGTATATAGTGTAAAACAACACCTCATGGAGAAAGACAGCAGACGGAGGTATGTAACTTTACCGTAGGATCTAGGAATTCCTGCCACCTTATCGTAAAGCTCTGACTTTTTGGTGGTATTCTCCACAGGGCTTATACCAAGTTCCTCAGCTCTCTTTTAACCTTATGACGCCCCTGAAACCTGAAATTGGCAAGCATTACTACTATAGCTCTTTTATACTCATTGGTTCGCCTGATTTCTTCCAATAACTTGCCATAGCTCTGTGAACTGGCCTTCCTTTAAGTGGAGGCTCTTTTCTGGGGATATGTCCCATCAGGAAAGCCTATAGCTATGTTATATTCCCTATAAAGTGTGCACAAGCTGAGTGCACTGTTTCTGATACCTTTAAAAAAACCCCACTGGCGTCTTGTAGTCTTCTGTAGTTAAACGATCTGTATCCTTATTTGAAGCCCTCTTACATGGGTTAAAGAATACCCTACTTGATACTGTTGATATTTCTGAAGTGGTAGCAGAGGTAGAACAGTCAGTCCAACGGCTGAAAACCGTTAAAATGATAATGTGATAGAATAGCCACCTAAATGCTACCCCCTTTCTGCAATAGGTTTTGTTCTAAACTATAAGACTGCTAATTTCCCTCCACATTTGTCCCTCCCATCTGATATCATTGCCTCCATGGTAGTCCAGTGTTTAGATAATCGCCACTAAGACGACTATAAGCTGGCCCCCCATTGCGAGAATAGAAACCATAGGCTATCATGGCTAATACAGTGTCTAAGTCCCACCACCCTTGACTGACTCCAAGTCTCCCTTTTCTGCAGAAGAAGATTACCAGTGGTTAGATGAAGACGAGGGGGAAAGGGGAGAAAACCAAACTCCTCCGGCTAATTCCCCCACTTCATCCCCCGGCGGTAAGAAACACTACCAGTATAGACAGGAAACCATCTCCCTGGTGGAAAGTGCTTTTTTGGCAAGCACTGCTAGTATCATTTGGCTCATAGATTATTATTTCCGTTTTGGCCCCTTTTTGCGTGTATTATTCCCCCTCCCCATTGCCCTAGTTTACCTGAGACGGGGAAAAAGAGCTGCTATAATCACCACCATCGTTTCGGGACTATTGCTAACCATCCTTATGGGGCCTCCCCGCAGTATCATCTATATTATCCCCTATGGCCTGATGGGAATACAGCTGGGATACATGTGGCGTCTTGGGGCTAACTGGTATATGTCTGTACTTGCAGCCAGCATTCTGGGCAGTTTCGGCTTTTTCTTCCGTTTTTGGCTGTTTTCCATCCTCCTGGGCGAAGATTTGTGGGTTTACGTCATCAGTCAAATTACTAACCTGGCAGATTGGCTCTTTTTAAAACTGGGAATAATTGCCCGCCCTAGCTTTTTCCTAATCCAACTATTGGCCATAGCTGTGGTATTGTTGAATAATATCATCTACTGTCTGACTGTACATCTGGTGGCCCTATTAATGTTCGATCGTCTTCATACCCCTATCCCTCGCCCACCAAAATGGCTACAAGTAATCCTGGACTACGAATAGGCTTATCATAACAACTGGCCATGACACTGGATGATATTAAAATCTACACGGAAACAGAAAGGGGAAGAAGATGGCTAGAAAAATACCAAAACCGTAAACCTATTTTCACCTGCACTTTTGCCTTCACCGCCACCGCCAGCATTGAGGGCATTTCCAATGCCGGTAATACCCCCTCTTCCCGTCGTTTTACCGCCCTAGCAGATGCGGAATTCCTGGCTAAGGGCATTCAACCCCACCCCGTATTTCCCCTACCACCCCTTTCTGCAGGTGTCTCCCCCACCCTTATCAGTCGCGCCGTGGTAGAAAAATGGGATTTGCCTCTATATCTGTTTAATGCCGGTTTACCCTATCCCCCCTCCGTCTCCATGATAGACTTGGGCGGCAAGACGGCTGATTGTGTCTCCACGGGTAAGGCTTTGCCTCTGTCTGTGGTAGAACATCTCCATCAACAGGGGCTAAAATGGGGTACAATTCTGGCAGAAAAGGCTTTCCCCCACCAGTATCTCTTGTTGGCTGAGTGCGTTGTGGCTGGCACTACCACCGCCTTGGCCGTCCTAACGGCTTTACGAATCCCCGCCTATGGTATGGTAAACAGTAGTCACCCCGTCTGCAATCACCAACAAAAATGGCAAATCGTCTGTCAGGGATTAAGCAAGACAGGGGGCCATCTTAACACTCCCCTGGAGATTATAGCCGCTGTTGGGGATCCAATGCAAGTGGTGGTTGCCTCTATCGCCCTTGCCGCCAGTCAGAAAGTGGGAGTTATGTTGGCCGGGGGCACCCAGATGTTGGCTGTTTTTGCCCTTGTAAAAGCCCTAGCGCACCACTATGACTACCCCCTCCCTTTAGACAATATCATCGTTGCCACCACCCGTTGGGTAGCAGAGGATTACACAGGCAATACGGTGGCTTTGGCAGAAAATGTGGGGGATGTCTCCCTCTGTGCCACCCAACTGGATTTTACTAACTCTTCCTGGGAATGTCTACGCGCCTACGAGAGGGGTTTTGTTAAAGAGGGGGTTGGGGCTGGTGGGAGTGCTGTTGCCGCCCATCTTCTAGGTGTGGACAAACACCAGTTACGAGGGATGGTGGAAGTTATGGTTTCCCGTTTCCTTCTCCAAACGGTGTCGCAATGTTAGTAACTCCTCCTCCAACGAAGCTATCCTATAATAGGCCGCAGTTAACTGTGCTGTCAGCCGGTTTACCTGTTCCTCACAAGATATATTGGTACATTTAAGTGAAGATACGGAAAAACATTTCTCGTCGTCGATGATATCCTTGTGATTTTCAGCAGTATGTTGCGTTTCTATCTCTTTCACCCCCTCGGCTAAATCGGAGTTTCTCGTCCATTTTTCTAACCCCGGCCACCCCACATACTCCCCTAGTTCCTTTACCATAGAGTAAATTTGATTCAGTTTATTGTTAAGTTTTGTAAAATAATATGCCTGGTCCTTCATAGACAGAAAAATCCAATACAATTGTTAGCAAAAATTATTCCTCCTGTTTCTTATGCTAGAATTAGTTCCCCAAAAAGCTGTCATTATTCCCGATTCATTTAAGATTTTCTATGACTGTTGTGTCATAATCACTATCCCCAGCACTCAACAGTGAAATTTAACAAACAGTTGTGCCTATCCCACATATCCCATGTCATTACCACGGAGGGAATTCTTAAAATTCTTGGCCACCACGACAGAGGCAATCAGTTTGATTAGTCTGTTATCAGCCTGTGACAGTGAGAATGTCTCAGAATTAAACATCGCCTTTTTAGCAAAATCCCTCCCCCCCCAACTACTTGCCAGCCTAAAGAAAAATCCCAGTCTCAAAACAGTCAAACTAAAACCAGAAGCCAGTCTGGAAGTACTATATCAACTCCTGGTTGCCCGAGAGGACAAAGATAATAAATCCCCCTCTCCACACCTGGTTTCTTTGGGGGATTACTGGCTAACACTGGCTATTGACAAGAATTTAATTCACTCTCTGGCATTATCATCTCTTCCTCAATGGCAACAAATACCCCCTAAATTCCAACAGCTGGTGACGAGAGACAACAAAATATGGGGTGCACCCTATCGCTGGGGGTGTACTATGATTGCTTACCGTCAGGATTTGTTCCAATCCCTTGGCTGGCAACCCTCCCACTGGCAAGACTTGTGGCATGAGGATTTAAAAGGGCGTATCTCTCTCCCCAACCACCCCAGAGAAGTTATTGGCTTGGTGTTGAAAAAATTAGGATACTCCTACAATACCCCTAATCCCCAATCCATCCCTAGTCTCATTGAACAATTACAAACTCTCCATCAACAGGTTAAATTCTATGATTCCCGTAACTACCTCCAACCGCTAATTCTTGGCGACACCTGGTTGGCAGTAGGATGGTCTAGTGACATTGTACCAGTGGTTCAACGCTATCATAAAATCAAGGCTGTTATACCCTCCCCCGGCACCTCCCTTTGGGCAGACGTTTGGGTTTTACCCTCTATAGCTAATCTCACACCCGCCCAGAAGGAGATGATTTACCAGTGGGTAGACTTTTGCTGGCAACCAGAGGCTAGCAAACAAATTAGCCTGTTTACCAGTGGCTATTCCCCTCTTCTAACACATATCCCCCCTGATGTTGTCATCCCACCCCCCACTCCCGCCATCCTAGACAACAGTGAATTTATATCCCCCTCTCTCTCCCCAGCCTACCGTCAAATATGGCAGTCTCTTTTCTATTGAGTCTATTGAAACTGTTTGGCTATTCTAACAATTTCCTTTGCCAAATCAAAATCTTTTTCTGTAATACCCCCGGCATCGTGAGTAGTTAAACGGACTGTAACCCTGTTATAGGAAATCTCTAAATCCGGATGATGTCCAGCCTTTTCCGCCGGCGCCACTAGCCGATTCACAAAGTCTATTGCCTGCACAAAGTCCTTAAACTTGTAGGTAGTACTAATACACTGCCCATTGGTGATCCAACCCGGAAAGTCTACCAGTCTTTGTCTTACCTCCATCTCATTTAGAGTCATTTTTCCCTCACCATGCACTATCTATTTTTGTTCCATGATACTGCCTGTTGTTCACCCCGCGCCACTGTCATCTTCTAGCGGTAACTACTTAGGGGAGCCTTTGTTTCTTTATTTTAGTTTTTTATTTTTGTCCATGTGTTTATTTTAGAATATCGATTAGGACAGACTATAAAAAAAAAATCCCCCAATTCTCCCCCAATCCCCATGTAAGGGCTTGTAAGGTAAGGGCTTATGGTTGTAGGCCCCCCAATCCCCCACAAACCCACACTCCTACCCCCCTGGCCATTTATTTGTCCGATTGCACCTATGTAAAATACTAATACATACAGTGGTAAGAAAAAAGAGATGAACAGTTCAGGAGTATTCAAAAGGGCACTCCAATCCTTACAAACTAAACAATTCACAGGGAGAATTGACGTCAAGAGGGCAAATGGGATTCAGTGGCGGGTATATTTTTGTCTCAGTCGTCTAGTATGGGCAGATGGTGGTTATCATCCCATTAGTCAGTGGGAGAAATTGTTCAAGAAATACTGTCCCGACATAGATCCTAGACTATTAGAAGTAGAAAAACACCAGGAATTCGAGTGTTGGAATTACCATTTGTTGGTATTTTTATTGAAGCGATTTTTGATTACCAAAGAGCAGGCATTATCTATAATTAAATCCAACATACTCCAAACTATATTTGATATTTATCAGGCGGAAACAGAAGAAAAACTAAGCTATGAAATAGTTAAGGTAAGGGAATCTTTCCCCGAAGAATCTGGGCTGAAAAACATCATCTCCCTACTAACTATTCAGTCCATTGTGGAAGAGCTAGAAAAGGAATGGCAACTGTGGCAAAAACAAGGTATTACCCGTTATAATCCCCATAAAGCCCCCATTGTCAAGAATCCTATCCTGCTGCAAGGCGCATTTCAGGGTAAGGAAAAAACCTACAAAAAGTTGGTATCTCTGCTCAACGGGAAATCCACCCTAATAGAAATAGCTGAAAAATTAAATCTCACAGTATTCAAACTAATTGTATGGCTGAAACCCTTTTTAGAAAAGGATTTAATCGCCCTGGTGGAAACAGAGGATAAACCTACAAAGTTTGGGGCAAAGGCTGTCACGAATAGCGGAAAAAAAGTCGATAAAACCACCTCGCAAATCCTCATTATGTGCATTGATGACAGCATACAAACTTGTCAAATAATGGAGCATATTATCACCGAGGCAGGCTACCAATATGTAGCTGTTAGAGATCCCTTAAAAGCCCTTCCTGAGATCTTGAAACATAAGCCAGACTTGATTTTTTTAGACTTAATAATGCCTATAGTCAATGGTTATGAAATATGTTCTCAGATACGTAGAATCCGAGCCCTGAAAGACATACCTGTGATTATTTTAACTAGTAATGATGGCATGTTCGACAGACTTAGAAGCAAAATTGTTGGGGCTAGTAGCTTTTTAAGTAAACCTATTGACCAAGAAAAAGTTCTGGCTAAAATTAGATACTTCCTCCGTCGCAGCCCAACTAATATTGACATAGAAGAGCTATTGTCTGTGGATACAGAAACGGAAAAGTAGCACAACCTCATTACAACAAAACTAAGACGAATATTGTCAACAGTAGAGAAATAGGGATAGAATAATAAAACTGCGTGCAGAATTGTACTGAGAGTAAAGACTATGGCAGTACCAAAAAAGAAAACCTCAAAAGCAAAAAGAGATTCCCGTCGCGCCCACTGGTATAGAAAAGCAGAAATCCAGGCAATAAAGGCCCTTGCGTTGGGCAAGTCTGTTTTGACAGGTAAATCCAATAGCTTTGTCTACCCCACTAAAGAGGAAGAAGAAAGCGAAGAAGAAAAAGAAGAATAGTCGGGCAACTAGGCGTTGTAGACTTCTCCGTAACACCCCTTCTCCCCCAATTCCTTTATCACCAGTTACAATTAACAGGAAATGGGGGATTAGATTTTTTTGCTATACCCCTTTTTTCGTTTTTTCTCCTTTTTAACCCTTCTCACCCTCAATAATAATCCAAAATAACTAATAAGGACGCCGGTGCCATCCCATGAGTCTAAATGTCTTTTCTGAGCAATTGCCCGACTCTAATCCAAGAGTGACTGTTATACCGGACAATGGTCTAACTATCATAACAGAACAAGTACCAGTTCCCGCCGTCACCGTCAATGTATGGTTTAAAGTGGGCAGTGCCATGGAAACCCCCCAGACTAGCGGGATGGCACACTTTTTGGAACACATGATTTTCAAGGGGAGTAGACTGGTAAGGTTGGGAGAATTTGAACGTATTTTAGAGGCCAAAGGGGGCAGTGCTAACGCCGCTACCAGTCATGAGTACACCCACTACTATTTTACTGCCACCTGTGAAGATTTTGCCGAAATACTACCCCTCCAATTGGATTTAGTCACCCATCCTTCTTTTCCCCCCGAGGAATTTGAAAGAGAAAAAAAAGTAATACAAGAGGAAATTAGACGCGCTGCCAATAATCCCCGTCGTCGTCTTTGGGAAAAAACCCTCCAACTGTGTTTCCCATCCCTCCCCTACCATCGTCCCATTTTGGGGGAGGAAACTGTCATCGCCAATCTCACTCTGCCCCAAATGCGTGCCTTCCACCAACTGTGGTATCAACCAGCCAATACAGTCATCGTCGCTGTAGGCAACTTGCCAGCAGACTACATGACAGAAACCATCATCCAATCCTATCACCCCCACCTTCCATCCCCCGACTCCCACCTACCACACCATAACTATTTCCCTCACCGAACCCCTGAACCTCCGTTTACAAAAGTAGTTGAATATAGATACAAGGATCCCAGTCTCCAACAAGCCCGTATAATGATGTTCTGGCGGGTGCCGGGATTACAACAGTTCCAGCAAACTCTTCCCCTAGACGTTTTGGCAGCGATTGTTGGGCGTGGCAAACTCTCCCGTCTGGTAAGGGATTTGCGAGAAAGCCGCCGTCTTGTTACCCGTATCACCGCCGCTAATGTTACCTACCAACTCCAGGGGCTTTTTTATATCTCGGCACAACTTCCCCAAGAGAATATCCCCATGGTCACAGAGGCCATCTCCAACCACATCCAGTCTATCCAATCCCATGGGGTCCGAGAAGAGGAACTAAATCGCGTTAAACACAATGTCACTAGTAGTTTTATCTTCCAAAAAGAAAAACCAAGCGAACGTACTAACCTCTACGGCTACTACTACTCCCAATTAGCCTCCCTCAAGGGCGCCTTGGAGTACGAACAGTATATCAAATCCCTCTCTCCCCACCACATCCAACTGGCTGCTTCTCAATATCTTTCCCCCTCCTCCTACGGTATTGTCATTGCTCACCCCTAAACCCCCAAAAAGCACCAAGCCGCCTCACCACGAGTCGAGAGGCGGCAACGACCACTATACCGGCAGTATAACATAAAAAAACAGAAGATGTCAAGAGGATTATGGGGGAGGGAGGAAAATAGGAAAAAAATGTAACGAAATGTCAAGAAATGCTACTAAAATGATAAAGAGGAAAGAGTAGAGAAAAGGAAAAATGCGAGTAGCAATAGCAGGTGCAGGATTGGCAGGACTTTCTTGTGCAAAATACCTAGCAGACGCGGGATATACCCCCCTGGTGTTGGAAAGGAGAGATGTGTTGGGAGGGAAGGTAGCAGCCTGGCAAGACGAGGATGGTGACTGGTATGAGACGGGACTTCATGTGTTTTTTGGTGCTTACCCCAATATGTTGCAACTGTTGAAGGAATTGGGCATAGAAGACCGTCTGCAGTGGAAGGAACATACAATGATATTCAATCAGCCGGATAAGCCGGGCACCTACTCTCGCTTTGATTTCCCGGACATACCTGCACCCTTCAATGGGATTATGGCGATTTTGCGCAACAATGACATGTTGACTTGGGAGGAGAAAATTAGATTTGGCCTTGGTTTAATACCGGCCATGATTAGGGGGCAAAAATACGTGGAAGAGATGGACAAATACACTTGGTCAGAATGGATGCGGAAACAGTCCATCCCTCCCCGGGTGGAAAAGGAAGTCTTTATTGCTATGTCTAAGGCCCTCAATTTTATCAACCCCGACGAAATCTCTGCTACTGTACTTCTTACTGCCCTCAATCGCTTCTTACAGGAAAAGGACGGCTCGAAAATGGCCTTTTTGGACGGCTCCCCCACCGAAAGACTCTGTCAACCCATAGTAGATTATATCACTGCAAAGGGGGGCGAGGTGCGTTTGAACTCTCCCCTTAAGGAAATCCTGTTAAGGGAAGATGGCAGCGTAAAAGGCTTCCTCATTCGGGGGCTAAATGGGGCACCGGATGAAATTGTAACTGCGGATATATACGTAAGTGCTATACCAGTAGACCCTCTGAAGGTCCTATTGCCAGCACCGTGGAGGGAAATGCCCTTTTTTCAAAAATTACAGGGCCTAGAAGGGGTGCCTGTTATTAATGTCCACCTATGGTTCGATCGCAAATTGACGGACATTGACCACCTTCTCTTTTCCCGTTCGCCCCTTCTGAGTGTCTATGCAGACATGAGTAATACCTGTAGGGGGTACAGTGACCCCCACCGCTCCATGTTAGAATTGGTACTGGCGCCGGCCGCCGAGTGGATTAGCAGGTCGGACGAGGAAATCGTCGCCGCCACCATGAAGGAATTAGAAAAACTCTTCCCCCAACACTTCACCGGCGACAATCCGGCTAAGTTGCGTAAGTACCATGTGGTTAAAACCCCCCGTTCAGTATACAAGGCTACCCCCGGACGACAAAAGTGCCGCCCCAGTCAAAGGACTCCTATCCCCAATTTCTATCTGGCAGGAGACTATACTATGCAACAATACCTGGGTAGTATGGAAGGAGCAGTCCTATCAGGAAAACTAGCCGCCAAATATATTAGTGAGGACCATCCCGTAACCTCCCGTCAAACGGCCATGGCCGCTGCTAGTGGCACAAGATAACCACCCTTTCCAGAATTTGTCCCAATTAATTCAAGTTCGTGAGACAATACTAGAGAATTTTTATTAGTTATCTTGTTGTTGTCACAGAAGATTTCAGCAGGGATGAATGCTGCACCTTTCACCAAAATTAGAACCAAAAAGGCCACTTGCTAGTGTGGAAGAGTCTTACGAGTATTGTCGTCAGGTGACGGCGAGGTACTCTAAGACCTTCTACCTAGGCACCCTTCTTATGCCCAAGGAGAAAAGGAATGCTATCTGGGCCATATATGTTTGGTGCAGGCGCACAGATGAGTTGGTAGATGGCCCGCAGGCAGCCAATACCACCCATGAAACTCTGGACTTGTGGGAGCGTCACCTGGAGTCTGTGTTTGCCGGACAACCCATTGACGATCCTGATGTGGCCTTGGTAGACACCCTTAAACGCTTTCCCATAGACATTCAACCCTTCCGGGACATGATCGCTGGCCAAAGGATGGATCTGTCCCGCAACCGCTATGAGACCTTTTCTGACCTTCTTGTGTATTGTTACCGGGTAGCTGGGACTGTGGGGTTAATGTCTGCTGCCGTGTTAGGGGTGGATGACAGTCTTTCCAAAACCCCCTGGGGGCCTAATTCCGTCTATATCCCAAAAGAGGAAGCCATCGCCCTGGGAATTGCCAACCAGCTCACCAACATCCTCAGAGACGTGGGGGAGGACATTAACAGGGGCAGAATTTATATCCCACTGGAGGATTTAGAAAGATTTAACTACACAGAAGAGGATCTAAAAAACAAGGTAATAGATGAGCGTTGGCGAAGACTGATGGACTTTGAAATCCAGCGGGCGAGGCAATTCTACCAGAAAGCAGAAAAAGGAATTAGTGCCCTAAGTAAAGACGCCCGATGGCCGGTATGGGCTGCCCTTATGTTGTATCAAGGCATCCTGGATGTTATTGTCAAAAACGACTATGATGTGTTCAACCGCCGCGCCTTTGTGCCAACCCCCAAAAAACTGTTATACCTACCCATCGCCTGGTTGAGGGCTCAAGCACTTTGAGGTGGTACTACAGTCATCTGGCTGTAGGCCCCCACAGCGACGGGGTTTAGGTTTCTCCCTATCACCACCAGTCTAGTTTTTCTTTCCTCCCCGGGTTGCCAAAGACGGTCAAAAAAGGTTTCAAAGCGATTGCCTACACCCTGTAAAACCATCCGCATGGGCTTATGGGGCACATTGACAAACCCCTTGATGCGATAAATCTCCTCCCTTGCTACCAAGTCCTGTAACCTGGTTAGCAAGGCTTGGGGTGCAACTGTTTCCCTCTGTTCCAACAGCAGAGAGGTAATTTGCTCATCGTGTTCGTGTTCCCCTTCATCATCGTGGTGGCTGGGACGATTGGCCAAATCCTCTTCTACGGCGGCGTTAAACCCCAGTAACACCTCCGGCTCAATTTTCCCCTCCCGCAGGGCAATCATTTTCACCCCTGGTCGTAAACACTTTTGTAACTGAGAAGCAATCCGGTGTTGGCTGAGTTCGTCCAATAGGTCAGTTTTGCTCAAAAGGACTAAATCCGCACAGGCCAGTTGGTCTTCAAACAACTCCTCTAGGGGGGTAGAGTGATTTAAACTGGGATCGGCTCTCCTTTGTGCCTCCAAAGCCTCCAGATCAGATACCGGAAAACCTTTAGTGGCCAGGGCAAAACCATCCACCACTGTTACTACCCCATCCACTGTGGCCCGAGTGCGAATCTCCTGCCATCTAAAGGCCTGTACTAGGGGTTTTGGTAGGGCTAAACCGGAAGTCTCAATGACAATAGCATCAATTTTGTCCCGCCGGGCGAGCAACTGTTGCATCGTCGGGTAAAATTCCTCTTGTACGGTGCAACAAAGACAACCATTGGTCAACTCGATGATATTGCTTTCTTGCCCCTCCTCCCCATCGCAAACCCTACAACTTTTGAGCAACTCCCCGTCAATGCCCACTTCCCCAAACTCATTGACCAATACGGCAATTCTTCTACCCCGGTTGTTTTGTAACAGATGACGAATAATGGTAGTCTTCCCCGCGCCCAAAAAGCCGGTGATGACAGTCACTGGAATTTTGTGCATCTTCCCCCCTACACAATTTGATTTTCCAATGCCCAACGAGATAACTCTGTGCGGTTGTTCAATCCTGTCTTGTTCAACATGTTTGAAACATGACTTTCCACAGTCCTTTGACTAACCCCCAAGGCTTCAGCTATTTCTTTGTTTGACATGCCGCTGGCAACAAGAGAGACTACTTTTTTTTCAGTGGGGGTCAACTGGACATGTAGAGGAACTTGAAGTCTTTGTAGGGTCTCGGTGCGTCTGGGATTGGCCGCCATGAGTCGCTCGGCTTGAGCCAGCGTTGATTTCACTTGTGCTACCAACTCCTCCGGCTCAAAGGGTTTTACCATATAAACATCTGCCCCCTCATTTAGACCTTTGATGCGATCGCTCACCTGTCCTTTAGCGGAAAGGAAAATAACAGGCAGCCAACGCCAACGGGGATTTTCTCTTACCTGTTTGACAAAACTATACCCGTCCATCTCCGGCATCATCACATCGCAGATGATTAAATCCGGAGTTTCCCTCTCTAGAATGCTCAAAGCCTCCCTCCCATGACTAGCAGTAATCACCTCATAGCCGTTGTATTCTAAATAGTCCTTCACCAGTAGAATTAGGTTCGGGTCGTCATCCACGAGCAGTAGTTTCTTTGGCACTTTGGCCACTTTTTCTCTCTCCTTCATATTCCTACTCCCTCGGCGTTAGTTTGAAACTGACAACTCCCCCCCGGTTTTATTCTCATCCCTGTCACATAGTTCATTTTGGGGAAGAGGATGACGGTGGAATGAGTATTCCTCTACTATTTTATTGCCTAGCAGGTGTTCCTGGATGACCCTTTCAATCACTTCTGGTGTTGCCTTACGATACCACACCCCCTCCGGATAGACCAACAAAATTGGCCCCTCCTGACATACCCTTAGACAATTAGCTTTAGTCCGAAATACACACCAGTCTCTCCCCCCAGTGGGGGTGTCTAGCTTTAATTCCGTTAGTCTTCTCTTGAGATACTCCCACGATTCTAGGCTTTCTTCCCTACTACAACACTTGGGTTTAGTTTGGTCACAGCACAGGAATATATGTCTGTTTATGGACTGTAGTCCCAGTTGTTTTACACATTCCCTTAGTGTTGAACATTCTTGTTCCATAACCCTCCCCTTTTCCTCTTCTAGGGTTTTATTATACCCCTGTTTTCCCTTTTTCCCCCGTCAGGAAAGCCAAAGAATGTCCCATAGCCCTTGACAAGTTCCCGTTTTTTGATGTACAATGGCGGCGGTGTGCCGCCTCTTGCCCATCCGTGGTGATGGGAGGGTGTGGCCTTGTGTTTTTTCAAGGAAGAAAATACCCAAATCCTAGTACCCCTTAAGGTCCCAAATTACCACCCCCTACTCGGTGTTTTCCAGGAGGGAACCGCAAATGGGACAACAAGGGCCACTGAGGCAGTCGAAGCAAATCAGGTGAGCCCGGCCATAGGTATTCTGACAACGCTTGGCCCACTGATAGTCACTATAGGAAAGCTCCTTGCCACAACGATCGCAGCGGGGACTGTTCCACATAACCTAAACCAAAACCGGATTTACTATCTAATCCTAGTCTAATGGTCTGGGACTTATTGTAACAGGGAAAAAAATATTCTCCGGGCTGTCAGCCAAATTCCTGTTCAATAATACGCCAACGAATGGAAACAACCCCCGGCTCCAAACTTAAACGACTGACAATATTCTCCAAAAGAGCATCATTTCTCTCCTGGCTAATCAATTCAGCCTCCACACTGACACAGTCGGGTTTGTTTTCCAAGTCCTCACTATAAAGAGAACGCAATTGTAACTTGCCACCGCCCATGGACTGGAGTAACAGGGCACGAACATGAGCCTCCACCTCTGCCCTACAAACGACATCACAACGGTAACACAGTTCTATCTCTGTTCCCTTGAGAGGTTGCTGATTAATGAGATAACCTAAAGGCCGCAGGAATAAGTTGGTGGCCAAAACCGATAAGGCTCCAAGGGTTGCCTGGGTCAAAAAACCAGCCCCTGCCAAGGCGCCAATGGCCGCCGCACACCACAAGGTAGCCGCCGTGTTTAACCCCCGCACGCTCAGTCCCTCCCTTAAAATTACACCACCCCCCAAAAAGCCAATGCCAGACACCACCTGGGCGGCAATGCGAGTGGGGCTGGAATCTCCCGGCGTCAACACCGACAGCATCACAAATAAGGCTGCCCCTATGGCCACCAGGGTGTTAGTGCGCAAACCCGCCATTCTTTGCCGCCACTGTCGTTCCAAGCCAATGGCTGAACCCAGTAAAAACGCCACTATGAGGCGAACCACAAACTCTGTTAGTGTTAGCGTCATGGCACCCCTAGCCTAACAACAAACAGTTATCATGGTAGACCACAGACAGGGGAGGCAGAAAATGAGGAAATTGTAAAAAAATGTAAACTAGGTTAAGATGAAGACTAGAATAGTAGAATAAGAGTAAGAGGGCAAATAAGACTATGCAACCGTCGCAGCCGTCGCAACCAACCGAAAAAGAGATTTTAGAGAAAATTTTAGCCCCCCTCCTAGAGGACTTCGTGTACTGGTTCAATAGAGCCTCCTGTTTGCTAGAATCGGAGAGGATGCCTTTTCTCACGGAAGAGGAACAGGAAGGGTTGTTGGCCAGACTAAGGCAAGCCAAGAAGGAGGTGGAAACGGCAATTATGCTATTTAGGGCCACCGGAGGACAGGTGGGAGTGGACACGAAGGCACTTCTACCCTGGCATAAGCTGGTGGCAGAATGTTGGGATGTGGCAAGAAGATGGCGGGAGTTAAAACAAGGCAGTTTCTAGTTCCATTCATTAGTTATAACGGGAGTTATGGCTGAGGAAAAGATGTTGCACCTGGTGTACATATTGGCTTTTACGGTGATTGCCTTCTTTGCCATTAGCAATCTAATCCGTAGCCTAGTCAGTATAAGTGTGGAATCCCAGAAAAGGGCCTGGATTAATAAGGGGGGAGGTGGAGGAGTTAGTGAAAAGGGAACGCACCCGGAATTGTTTGACAAAGAAGGGAAACCCATTGATGAACCTCTATTGGTGATTCGGTCAGTTTCCCTGGAAGAAGCGCGTCGGAAACTCGATTCCCTTTATGAATCATCCCCAGGAAACCCAGAAGACACCCAAAACTCGTAAATTAGGATATGGGGCGTGAGGAGATTAATATAGCCGAATATATTGACCTTGCCATACTACAACCCACAGCCACCAGGGAAGATGTAAGGCGTGGCTGTGAGATTGCCATCAGGTACAACTTTCCGGCAGTGTGTGTTTACCCACAGGCGGTGAAACTGGCCAGAGAGTTGCTCCACAGGCAGAAAACGATAGTTTCCACGGTGATTGGCTTCCCCACCGGCAACACCACCCCCGGCTGCAAATTGTATGAGGCACAGGAAGCGGCAGAAAATGGCTCCGAGGAGTTGGAGGTGGTAATAAACCTGGGCTGGGCAAAAGAGGGCAAATGGGATTCAATTCATGAGGAAATAGCCACCATTGTAGAAGAAACGGGTAAAAGAGTAAAGGCGATTCTGGAAACTAACCTGCTGACTGTAGAAGAGAAGAAAATGGCAGCAGAGGTATGTTTGGAAGCAGGAGTCGCCTTCTTGAAAACCAACACAGGCTGGTTTGGCGGCGCCAATGTGGAAGATGTAAGGCTGTTGGCAGAAATCGTTGGCGGGGCAGTGGGGATTAAAGCCGCTGGTGGCATTCGCGAATTGGGGCAAGCCTTGGCACTAATACAAGCCGGCGCCACCCGTTTGGGCACATCCCGAGGATTGGAGTTGGTGAAACAACAACAGCTACTCGACCAGTAAATGAGTAATGTTTTTGAAACCAAAGGGATTATACTGAGACGGAAGGCGTTGGGGGAAGAGGATGTGCTAGTTACCTTTCTGTCTCCTAGCCTGGGGTTGAAAAAAGCCATAGCGCCCGGGGCAAAGAAACACAAATCCCCCCTAAGAGGCAAGACAGAATTGTTGTTGGAAAACAATTTCCTGTTGATAAGGGGACGGAGTCTAGACAAGATCAAGGAGATAGAAACGGAACAGTACTATCCCAGACTAAGAGAAAACATAGGCAAACTGGCAGCCAGTCAGTATCTAGCAGAGGTGGTGTTGCATCTGGCATTGAGCGGACAGTCCCAGGAGGAGTTGTATAATCTTTTCAGGGCCCATTTGAGGCGACTAGGAGACTTGAAACCACAGGACTGGCTATTCCCCCATATAGCCCAGGCAATATATCATCTCCTAGCCCTCAGTGGTATAGCGCCGCAAGTATACAATTGTGTCTTCAGTCAGCGACCCATAACCCCCAATTTTGACAAACCAGGGTGGCGTGTGGGATTTTCCTTTGCCGGTGGGGGAATCAGTGAGTGTTTTAGACAAGAAAGTTCATATGCACTGGTAGAAGAGGAATTAAATGCCTTAGAATTGGCGTTATTACAGGCCCTACCCCAGCCCTTTCTCCCAGCAGGATTCCTCCACTGTGATGACTTGTTGTTGAGAAGGAGTTGGCAAAAAATAGAGAACCTTTTGAAAAACTATCTACAATGGTATCTAGGCTTCAAAATCCGTTCCGCCGAGGTACTAGCAGACATTTTGATGGAGTTTTAACCCGCTTTTCCTAATCCCGGCAGGGCTGGAGATTTAGCCCCACGAAAACAAAAATTTTTCAAAGGAGGATTGGTGTTTTTTTGTTCAAATTCTCCTCCTAATTTTCTTTGGGAGAAAGATGTGGTAGAATTGTCCAACGGGATTCCCTAAAAAAGGGCAAATATTATTCTAAAAAACAATGAAAATGCCTACAGATTCCCTAGAAAAAAAAGAAGAATACGATAAACTCTTGAGAGAAGGGCCTAAGGAAACAGATAATGAAATAATGAATGTAATAAAAAATGCCAATTTTCTGCTCCTCTGGTTGGGACAGGTTTTCTCACAACTGGCAGACAAAATCTACCTGGTATTGATGATTGGGATAATTAAAACCTATTTTCAACAACCAGGGGAAAGTATCAGCGGCAAAGTATCCATGGTGATGATCGCCTTCACCATCCCAGCGATTCTCTTCGGGAGTCTGGCGGGGGTATACGTGGATCGTTGGTCAAAGAAAATGGTATTAGTAACATCCAATTTGGGAAGAGGGTTGTTAGTACTAATTATCCCTTTGTGTCTGTCGTGGCAAACAACCCATCTTAAACTGTTTTCTCTGCCATGGGGATTCTGGCTTACTCTGTTGGTAACATTTTGTGTTTCTACTTTGACACAGTTTTTCGCACCAGCCGAACAAGCGACAATACCGCTAATTGTCAGGAGGAAAGACCTATTAGCAGCTAACTCCATTTACACTACCACCATGATGGGGATGTTAATTGTGGGTTTTGCCATAGGACAGCCCCTATTAACAATGGCAGACACCCTACCCCTTCCCCACGGGAGAGAATTACTGGTAGGAGGATGTTATCTGACAGCAGGGGGGATACTGACACTTTTATACTTTAGGGAAACTAAAAAACATCTTCAAACCAGTGAAATTCACCTATGGCAGGACATCAAGGAGGGAATAGAATACCTGAAGGCTAACCCCATTGTTAGATACGCAATAATACAGCAAATACTACTTTTTTCCCTTTTTGCAGCTCTAGCAGTGTTGGCAGTGCCAATGGCGGAAAAGATACCGGGGATGAGAGCGGAAGAATTTGGGTATCTGTTGGCGGCTACAGGGGTAGGGGTGGCTATGGGCGCTGCATTTGTGACTCAACAAGGGAAACTAATACCCTATTCCCGTCTCAGTTTTTGGGGCTTTGTGGGTATGGGTGGTAGTCTGTTGGTGTTGCCTGTGGTGATGAACAGTCTAGTGTCCACTCTTATAATCACCGTAGTCTTGGGATTTTCTGCCTCTTTTGTAGGAGTGCCCATGCAAACCACCATCCAGGTGGAAACCCCTCCCAACAAGAGGGGAAAAGTCTTCGGTTTACAGAATAACGCCGTGAACATTGCCCTTTCTTTGCCCTTGGCTTTGGCGGGGGTAGCAGAGACCTATTTTGGCCTAAGATGGGTATTGTTATTTCTCGCCTGCCTAGCAACTTCCGGTGTTACTTTTAGTATTATGGTACCAGACTCCCGCTAGGGGGAACTATTGGTTACTCCTCTACTTCATACTAGGTAGTAGGGATATTGTCTGCCTTATTCTTCTGAGCAGATTATGACAAGGACAATGAAAAAGTCTTCTCATAGTTTACTGGTTGGTGGCCTTGTAGGCATGGCGGTTGCCCTTAATCTCCTCCCGGTGACTAGATTTCCCCTCTCTTCTACTTCCGTTTTGGCACAGACACAGGAGATTACTGAAGAACAGTTGCGAAAATACGCCAAAGCTGTCATTGCCATTGAGAATCTTAGAAAGGCCACCTATGCTAGTATAGAGAACATAGTGGGTTCTAATGCCTCTTTATCTGTTTCCTGTGATCAAAAAAAGAGTTTTAGTCAACTGCCCCCGGCTGCCCGCAATATGGCGGAAGAATATTGTAATCAGTCAGAGGTTATTGTGAAAAATAATGGGCTAACTGTCAGTCAATTTAACCAGATTACCCAGCAGATAAAACAAAATCCCACCCTCAAACAACGTCTCCAGAAGATAATTGAACAAATTCAACCCCCTGGAATGTAAGGCCGGTTAGACGAAACTGAATGGTAGCAGTAAAGGGCACTCTATTGTACTATTTCAACTAATCAGTAGCTAGATAACATATCAGCAAATAAAATCGAATCAGAGCCCTAATTCCCTGAAAAAATCGACAACATGAGCGGAAATTGTAATAAAATAATTCATCATCTTGCACTAGGGAAACACGACTGCCCAGGTCGTATATCTGCTGCACTAGTCTATAGACAAACTTAGAGGAGATTTGAGAATTTATGCAACCGGTCAACGCTGCCACCATAGATTATACTAGTGACGTTTACAAAGATGCCTATAGTCGTATTAATGCCATTGTAATTGAAGGGGAACAGCAGGCTCACGACAACTATATTGACATAGCCCAATTACTTCCCCAATACCAAGAGGAATTAACCCGTTTGGCCAAGATGGAATCCCGTCACAGAAGGGGTTTTGAATCCTGTGGGCGGAATTTAGATGTCATTCCTGACATGGAGTTTGCCAAAAAATTTTTTGCCCAGTTACGGGAAAACTTCCAAAAAGCCAAGGCAGAGGGGAAAGTAGCCACCTGTCTGTTAATCCAGGCACTAATTATTGAAGCCTTTGCCATTGCCGCCTACAACATATATATTCCTGTAGCCGATCCCTTTGCCCGTAAAATCACAGAGGGAGTTGTCAAAGACGAGTATTTACATCTCAATTTTGGCGAAGAATGGTTAAAGGCCCACTTCCAGGAATGCAAAGCCGAATTGGAAGAGGCTAACCGCGAAAATCTGCCCCTGGTGTGGCAAATGTTAAACCAGGTGGAAAAAGACGCCAAAACCTTAGGTATGACAAAGGAAGAACTAGTAGAAGACTTTTTGATCAGCTATGGTGACGCCTTGGCCAATATTGGCTTTTCTACCCGTGAAATCATGAAAATGACCTCCCAGGGTTTAAAAGGCGCCTAACTGTTACACTCAGGGTTGGGTCAAAATACTCCCCTTGAATAGATGGAAAAAGACCCAACCATAAATGTTTGTGTTTCAATCAGGATTCAAGGCTACAAAGTCCCCCCCCTGTCGAGGGAGGTTTTGGGCACGGGAGGCTAACAGAGGAGGGGTGAGTTGTAGTCGGTTGTAGGGTTTTTATTGTCAACTGTCATTACAAACCAGCTGGGGGGAGAAGAATTCAATGCCCATCCTCACCCCGAATTCACAACCGAAACATTGACAGTGACAAACTTGTAGTTAGATTTTCCCTTACCTGCCTATAACCTGAATGGTAACTGGTGCTATACCACTGGATTTTAAACCGAGAGCCCTCGCCGCCGCCGCCGACAGGTCAATGATTCGTCCTCGTTTTCTTGGCCCTCTGTCATTTATCCGTACTACAACAGAGCGACCATTACGGACATTAGTAACTCTGACAAGGGTGCCAAAAGGTAAAGAAGGGTGGGCGGCAGTATATTCATGTTGGTTGAATCTTTGGCCACTGGCGGTGCGTCGTCCATGAAATCCGGGGCCATACCAAGAAGCTATGCCATGGGCAGCCTTTCTCAGATTCTTAACGGGGGCAAGGGGGTTAAAGTTATTTTTGACAACGGTTTTGGGTTGCCCTTGAATTTGTCTTAAGGGGGGGGCACCCCCCACTAGACGACGAAGACGATTAGTTAACTGTAAAGCATCCTCAGCAGAATTGTCAGTACTATCCGGCAAGATAGTGTGTTGATTTAGTCTTATTAATTCCTCATTGCCAACTACGAGGGAATAGTCATTGTCAGCATTCCAAATAACATTGATTTGCGAGGCTACAGAAGGCTTATCCGAAATTGCTTCCAATTTCTCCGCCAATTTGACTGCACCATCTAAAGCGCCGCCATTGGGGGTTTCCAGAAACGTTAACAGAGGAGTATTTTGGTAGTATAAAGTTATGGCACCACGGTTTTGTAACTGGTGTCTATATAGTCTGGTGAAACGAAATTCTTTGATGGGCTCTGTGGCATTTCGTGCTAAAACATTTTCAACGGGGACTATTATTTTTTCCTGTTGCTTGGGGTAGTTTTTTGCTTCTACTCCCTCAGGCGATTGTCCGGTAATTCCTATGCTAATTAGTGTTGTTAAGACTGAGCCTTTAGCAACTTTAGTAAAAAATTTCTCGTTCATGGTCATAGTCCTTTTCTGGGTGTGATTCAGCGTGTGTCTTTTGGTTTTGTTTCCGAGGGGGTTAAAATCTCTCCCCCTCTATTTTTTTCTCTCATTGCCCCCTTCTTTCGACTTAAACTAAATTAACACAACCACCTTTATCGATGTTTAATTATTTCTTATACATCTCATTTTGTATTATTTTTTGTTTTTATTTTTATTGCTTTTTATCGCTAAATAAGAGAGAATGGATAGTTTGTACTTTTTTTCAAAAGCCAGATTTAGTTTTAAAGAACTAATAGGTCAGTCTCCGCCATATTAGGGGATTCTATTCGCTCTCATTTTCAGAGCAATTGCCGAACAAGGGCCTAGGGAATATAAAAAGTTTCTCTTGTAAACTTAATATAAAAAGAAAATAAAAAATGACACAAAAATGCTCATTATAAAGTTATAAGGGTTACTAATATAACTGAATAGAAAAGGAAAAAATAGAGTTCAAGCCAACACAAATGGGGAAATTGGACAGGGGGGAAGAGGAGTGATATCATCTAATTGTAAAGAAATTGTCAAAAAACTGGGCAGTTACAATAAGAAATTTTGATCTGTCAGAGGGCAAACTGATAGGGTATAAAGAAAATTTATAGAAGGGAGCTGTACAAATGGACTACAAACAGGCAGGAGTAGACGTAGAAGCGGGAAGAGACTTTGTTAGAAGGATAAAAGACAAGGTAGCCTCCACCCATGGCGTGGGAGTGTTGGGGGGAATAGGCGGTTTTGGTGGTTGTTTTGAATTACCTCCGGGGGATCAACAGCCTGTGTTAGTATCAGGAACAGACGGAGTGGGGACTAAGTTGAAAATTGCTCATAAGCTGGGGATTCACCACACGGTGGGAATAGACTTGGTAGCCATGTGTGTTAACGACATTCTCACCCTGGGTGCCACCCCCCTATTTTTTTTGGATTACATAGCCACAGGCAAACTAGACAAACAGCAGTTAGAGGGAGTTATAGACGGTATTGTTAGGGGATGTAAAGAGAGTGGTTGCGCCTTGTTAGGGGGAGAAACAGCAGAAATGCCGGGTTTTTACCAGCCGGGGGAATACGATTTGGCTGGTTTTGCCGTAGGGGTAGTAGAAAAAAGTTTGCTTATCGATGGCAGTCAAATTGAAGTGGGGGATGTAGCAATAGGATTAGCCAGCAGTGGTATTCACAGTAACGGTTTCTCCCTGGTGCGCAAGATTATTGAAACCCACCGGTTAACTTGGGATTATCGTTGTAGGCAGTTAGGCGGTCAAACCCTTGGAGAGATTTGTTTAACCCCCACCAGGATATATGTCAAGCCAGTGTTAGAGGCATTAAAAAAGGGTATAAAAATAAGAGGGATGGCGCATATTACCGGTGGTGGTATTCCAGAAAACTTACCCCGTTGTCTCCCCCAAGACAAATCCATTGTAGTGAATCTAGACAGCTGGCGCATTCCCCCAATATTCCGGTGGTTGGCAGAGAAAGGGGAGGTTAAATTCGAGGATATGCTAAATACCTTCAATCTGGGAATTGGCTTTGTAGTCATCGTCGACCCCCAACAGATGGAAGCCACTTGCCAACATTTCCAACAAGTCGGGATAGACACTTATGTCATAGGGGAAGTCATTGAAGGGAAACAATCCATCGAATTTATAGGTCATCCAGACATAGACTGAACATTTTTACACAAAAATCGTCCTGCCTAGTAGAGGTTTGTGATTTTAAACCCCTAGGCTCATATTCCCCCTATATCCTAAAAAAGAAAAAAAATGTCTAGGATTAGGCATTGCAGTTTAACAGCAGGTTTAAAGGTAATAGGCGTCTTGGCGGCAATATCATCACATTTCCCTCTTTCACCCCTGTTTGCCGCCGAAAGGGTGGTTATCGAATACGGTATTTGGCGACAATCCCTTCCCGTTGCCGACATTACCGACTTTTGTAAATCAGGCAAAACCACCCCAGCTTTGGAGTCTTACTTGCGAATGTCGAAACAAACAATCGACAGCACCAACAGTCTTCTCTGTAAACCAATTCCCGTTAGTGGCGTTATGCTTTCCAGGATGCTAAATAATCCCGTTGGCGACCTTATCCTCGATACCTTTTCAGAAATCATCTCCACTCCCACTGGCAAGGCTTCTCGGGAGTCTCTCCGTGGTGCCTTGGTTAGTTGTGCCCTTGAAAACAACAGTATTAGTGTGGTCAAAGTGTTAGAACATTATCCTACTTCTGATGTCCATTTAAAAGGGGAGAAGTTATTAGAAATTCATGGCAAACTAGGGGATATATTGGCCACAGTTAAAAGGATAAGGTTTTAATCCCTCTCGGCTTATTTCTGTTGCAACCCCCAGGCATTTGCTTAACTAAAGCCCTTATTAGAACCTAGATTCACACTCCTTATTTCCTCTGTGTTAAACAAGAAAATAACCCCTAACACCAAAAAAGCATTCCTTCCCGGTGCCCTAGATGAATTTGTTATGGCAGTAGCAGGTTTTTAAAGTAATTTAACCCCTGCTTTTTGCTGCATTAATAATACTTGTGCCTTTACCCACAATAAAACATGTAATTTTTTTTCCCTTTGATGCCACTAAAAAAAGGGGGTTAGAGGGCCGAATCGGTGTTGGTTTCTCAGACTATCACTAAGGATATTGCAATAAAAAAAGTGTAGAATATGGAGGTTTATTAGCCATTAAGGCGCTACCTTGTATGAGTAAAAAAATATAAACATCTGAAAAAATGAGCTTAGACTTTCAGACTTTGCCAAGGGTCGTCTTCCTTTCTTTTCTTTTATTTTTATTACTACTGTATTATAGTGCCAATTTCCCAGTTACAGGTAGAAATTAGCCGGCTCAGATAGTTAAATATTTCTTCCCACAAGCCATGCCGGGCAAAAAAAGCGTCAAAAAAAAATACTCAGCAAAAGACATAGACAGAGTTAAATTTAAATGTACCAGCTTTAAAAACTTTACTAAGAGGCAGATGTTGTAAAGGGAGATTAGAAGGCATAATGACAACCCTAAACAGGAGAGAATAAAATTTAATGTCTAAAACCCCACTATATGGGATATTATAGAATAAACCCAACTTCAAGAGGCTACTGTTAGAAATACGAATAATAAGAAGTACTAATAAAAAATTAAAGGCCAAACACAGAAATTTATACTGAAAAACGCCATTAGCCCCAAACCCTTTTCCCTTACCCCCTTTATCCCACCCTCCACACCCCAACCCCTATACCCAAATCCCGCGGCAATGGGCTGTATGATACAATAACTGAAAAACTCCATTTTTTACCCACTTTGTGTCGGAATTTATGTCGGAAGGAAGCCAGAAAAATACGGAAGAAAAATCTAGTTACGAACCACCAGAAAATCCTAACAAAATTACCGCAAAAGCCGAGTATTTGAGGGCAATAGCAGACGTATTAAGGGCATTTACTCCCTATGTTTGGCTGGCAGTTATAATCCTTGTGATTGTACCTATAATAGGGCAAATAACTGTTGCCAACTCCTTCAAGGCACCCCCAAGCAAACCCGCAAAAGAAATCCTCATAGAAACCCGAAAAATTGATTGGGAGAAGGTAGATGAAGCCGTCAGAAATAGTGTAAAAGTTGCTTATAAAAATACTGAGAGGTATGCTGCGGGAAAACTAGACGATTGGTTTGAATATTTGGAGAAGAAAATCAACCCCAGTTTTTTGGATTGGTACTTTAGCTATTGGAACCAAAAGAGGATAGAATATAGGGGATTGTTAGCCCTAGGGAGGGCAGGAATATCTAAAATATTGGGGAAAAGCGAAAAAGACATAAATACCCAAGTAGCTGAAGAAATCACGGCAGATTTTCAGAGAGAATTTGCCAAAAGAGTACTATCCCCCGAAACCGCCCAATTAAAAATAGAAAGAATCACTCAGCAGACAGTAGAATACTATCTCGAACAAGTTAAAAACGCTATTGATAATGTTAAGGCGGAGTTTAAAATACCCCAAGAAGAATGGGATAGATATTTGAGAGATTTAGCTGTTACTACCTATTATGTTGGCAGTGTTTCCAACACCCCATCGAAACTATTTGTGGGGGCTAGTGCCTCTTTGTTGGTAAAATCTTTATCGGCGGCTGGCGGCAAGATTACGGCAAAGTTGGGCACAAAAATCGCCACTAAAACAGGAGGAAAGTTGGCGGCTAAGATGGCATTTTACGCCCTAGACGCAGCTATTGGTTTCGGTATTTTGCTGTGGGATTTTTGGGATGTATATCACAACGCCCAAGTAGAAAGACCTATTTTAGAAAAAAATTTGATGGAATATCTACAAGAGTTGAAATACCAACTTCTCCGCGCCCCTAACATAGGAATCATGTCTGTCATTGACAGAATTCAAGAGGAGTTATTCTCCCACCTGAAATAGTCATTTCAAACCTTGCAATTCGCCTACTTATTCCCAGGCAAAATTGGTTATAATCTCCCGCCGTAGATAATATAAATTGCATTTTTTGTGGGCCTATTTTATAGGAACCAAGAAAGACAAACTGATGAAAAATATTAAACCCGGCTACAGACACCCAGCAGAAGAGGGGAAAAAACGTTTTTGTAGCAAAAAACTACGGCTACTTCAAAGACTTCATGACTTCTAATCAATAGGCACCAGTTTTTCAATCCCCACAACTAGGATATAACTTAGCTTCGTGCCGTATGGTGGCAAAGTATTCAATATGGGCCAGATTACTACTATAAATTTCAATGATCTTACGCGCCCCGTAGATAGGATCGTACCAACAGCATTGCGCTATCTTTTCAGTTAAACCCCGCTAGTGCTTATCTTCCTTTTTGCCAAACTTTTTCAAAAATTGCTCTAGGGGCCAGGTTATAACAGTCCTTAAAATTTACCCTATCCATATCAATAATGGTTCTCTTTTCTCTAATTCATACCCATCTCGCCATGCTTTCTTCCATTTTCAAACCCCTCTGCTATCCCCATTCCCAACCAAATCCAACACAGGTTGTGTTTTTTGTCAAGACAATGGGAGAAAAATCCTAAACACGGCTTTAGACGACTCATCAAAAGCGAGAAAAAAAAGAGACAACAGGGGTAAGAATAGAGTATGGCACTGTAATATTCAAGACAGGTTAAAATCAAAGATCTAGAGAGTACTCTTGTAACACCTCGAGGGGGACAAATTCTAGTGTTTTCTCATGGGTAGCATGCAAATTTACAGGCGGGGCTACACCAGCTTCTAGGGCCTCCAACCAACGACTAACACACAAACACCACCTATCTCCTGGTTTCAAACCCGGGAAGTTATACAAGGGCATAGGTGTAATCAAATCATTCCCCCTGCTTAGTGTAAATTCTAAAAACTCTTTTGTTACCTTTGCGCATACAAGATGTAGTCCAAAATCCCCGGGGCCAGTATTACAACAACCATCGCGGTAGAAACCGGTGAGGGGAGACTTACAACAAACTTCTAAGGGTTTTCCAAATACGTTTCTTGCTTTCGTCATGTTTTCCCCGTTGGTGGATGGCAGAATTTAAAATCGGGATGCCTGTTGGATGGAACAAACAAGCAACTACAGAAGATTATATCCTATAGGGTTCTGAACAGTATGCGCCTCTTAAGACTATATATTATTTCTTTCCTTTCTTTCTTTAAAGGAGCTACGAGCCACGTATTTTTGTTGTTTTAAGCCACTGGGGTTATGGCCACTACTTCAACGGCAGTAGGGAATTATGTAAAGTACAACATTAAACCCGGCAATTAAAAATCTTGAACAAAAGATGTTGTCAGTGGCAATAATTTGGTACATTAACCTAAATGTGTTAAGACAGAAAAAGTGAGAGAATCAAGATGAAAGTACTAGTAATAGGCGGAGACGGTTATTGTGGTTGGGCCACTGCACTCCATCTGTCTAACAGAGGCTATGAAGTGGGGATTGTTGACAGTTTAGTACGTCGTCTGTGGGATGAGCAACTGGGGGTGAATACCCTTACTCCTATTGCCCCAATTCAAAAGAGGATTCAACGGTGGTATGAGTTAACGGGGAAGAAAATAGAATTATTCATAGGTGACATTACCAATTACGATTTTCTTATCAAAGCCTTTCGCAAATTTGAGCCGGAAGCGGTAGTACACTTTGGCGAACAAAGAAGTGCTCCCTATTCTATGATAGACAGGGAACATGCGGTGTTTACCCAGGTAAATAATGTGGTAGGCACCCTCAATATCCTGTATGCCATGAAGGAGGAGTTTCCCGACACCCACCTAGTAAAATTGGGTACTATGGGGGAGTATGGCACTCCCAATATTGACATTGAAGAAGGATACATTGAAATTGAACACAACGGCAGAAAAGACATCCTACCCTATCCCAAACAACCTGGTAGCATGTATCACCTCAGTAAGGTCCATGATAGCCACAATATTCATTTTGCCTGCAGAGTTTGGGGTTTGAGGGCCACTGATTTGAACCAGGGGGTAGTCTACGGGGTTTTGACGGAAGAAACCGGGATGGACGAGATTTTAATCAACCGTCTCGACTATGATGGCATTTTTGGCACCGCTTTGAATCGTTTTTGTATTCAAGCAGCAATAGGACATCCTCTAACAGTATATGGCAAGGGGGGACAAACCCGGGCCTTTTTGGATATCCGCGACACTGTAAGATGTGTGGAACTTGCCATAGCTAATCCAGCCGAACCAGGGCAATTCAGGGTATTTAACCAATTCACCGAGTTGTTTAGCATCAGAGATCTAGCCTATATGGTACAAAAAGCTGGTGCGGCCATGGGTTTAAAGGTAGAAATTCAGAATATTGAAAATCCACGGGTAGAATTAGAAGAACACTATTTTAATGCCAAAAATACCAAACTATTAGACTTAGGTTTACAACCCCATTACCTTTCTGATTCCCTCTTGGATTCTCTTCTCAACTTTGCCATGAAATACAAAGACAGGGTAGATATGAATCAGATTATGCCAAAAGTTTCTTGGCGGAGATAAGGGGCTGATTATAATCAAAAATGCATAATAAATAATAACCCTGGGTTTTTTTGAGTATGGCCCAGGGTTGGTTTTATCCTTTTTGCTGCCATTATTGTTGCCCCCCTGCACGAACAAGAGGGGAATTTTTCTTGTTAAACCTTTATTTTTCCCAAAATGAATAGTAACCCTATTTTACATAAATCTAAATCCTGAACCCCCTTAATAGAACCTTCAAGATGAACCTTTGTCCGCCAACTCTGGGTAAATCTCTAAATAACAACAACTTTTTCTAATAGATACCCCTATTTCTCTCATTTCTCTCTCATTTAATTTTTCTCATCCAAAATTTTCTCATCAAAAATCGGGCCATGCCTCATTTCTGTTATATGAACTAATTCCAGTTTACCGAGATGTTTTTAGTGCACATAACTGCCGGCTCATAAAACCTGGAAAGGTTGAAAGCCAGGAAAGCCTAAAGCAAATACTGTTCATTCCAGAATCTGCATGGTTCCAGTACCCATTCTTTTGGGCATTCCGAGGGCAAAAATATGTGGTTACTATGAATTATTACTCCTTTGTTTAGTCTTGGCAACATTTCGAGGTATTCATACTGAACATCACTCCCAATTTTTAACCCATGAGTTGAGTTAATAAATAAAATATCATTTTCTCATAATTTCTCAAATTCTGTCAGAGGAATATCTTGAACTATTTTAGGCATTAATCGGGGCGGGTAAAACCAGCTTTTAGAATATCATTTTAAAATAGCTCAATTGCTACCAACTCGCCTTTGTAGTTCTTGTCTTCTTCTTCATTCTTTAAAATATCCCCCCCAGACAAGGATGGAATATCCTAAACCAATCTCGAAGGCTTTTCTAGGCGTAAAATTAAGAAAAATAGGGGATAAAATTCCCCATAAACCGAATCAAATATCCCATTTTTTGTCTAATATTTATAGAACATTAAACTGAAAATAAAATTGAGTAGCAAGCTATAATATTAGAACTTTAACTGGGATAAAATGGAAAGCAATTACAGCTAGTATATCCGTTAATATTGGTGCCGACAAGTTCAAAATGTTTTGTCCACAATTCGTCTTTATTAAAATTCCGGGTTTCGGGAATAGGTGAATAAAAATGCTCTCTGATGAGATGTAAATGCCCAAACCCTGCCACGGGGTGAACTATTTTTTGTAAGCCATGTAACCAAGGCGTTTTACTGCTCCCTTTTCCTGGTGGTTCATGGGGAATGCCTTTCCTATGGATGGTTCAGTTTTTACCAGTTACAACCATAGGATGATACCATAAGCAAAAGCAATCGTAGGGAAGAAATATGACAGCAAAAATTAGGTTAGAATACAAGGGTTTTTGGGAAAAAGCTCATAGGTTTGGGTTGTTAAAAAGGGGTCATTTTTTATGTAAATATGGCCCAAAACCCTAGGGCCATCTCTTGACAATTTTTCCGGGCCTTAATGGTATTTTTTTACTTTCTCTTTTCCCTGGCAAGAAAGCAAGAGTTTCCATGAAACCATTTATTCTATCCATTAGACTGCCAGAGAACCAATGTCAACTTAGCCAAAAAAAAAGCCCACCAACCCAGGGCAATCTCTCACGGCAAATGAGTTTTTAAAAAGGTATTATCAGGAGTCATTTTTTAGCAATAAAACAGGCTCAAGGGAAGAATAACCCGGCCTGTTGGAAAAATTACTTATCAACACTATTGGGGTAATTAGGGTAGTAATGGCTATTATAGTCCCTATGAGCTCCACATGGAGACTTTGTGAATTGTTTTTATTCCTCGGAGGGTCAGCCGCTTCCATTAATTAAATAAGTTTTTTGAATTAGTATTTAACAACTACTCCTGGCCCTATAATAGCACAAATATGCAAGCTCCTCCGTATTCTGGTTGACAATCTTAAAGTTTGTTTAAATTTTATTTAGAAATAACTTGCCGGCAAAATAAAAAGGCACAGACTGCGACTATAACAGAAAAACCGGGGAGATTAAAAGAGAAGAATAAAGCAATTAAACTATTGGGGAGAATTCAGAGGACAAGAGGAGGGGCTAGTTTTGACTTCCACACGGTTATAGCCGGAGTTTTTAAGTAATTGTTCCACAATGGTAACAGCTTTTTCGTTGGCCTGGGTGAGAATGTCTTGTTGACAGGCGGCGACAGTGATTTTTTGGAGGGTATGTTGTTGGGCAAGGGCTTGTAGTTGTGGGGCATTATCTGGACCTAGATTGAGGAAACCACGATCGTAGTGGTATACCCGAGAGTTGTTGACATCGATTTTGCTGTCTAGAATTTGTGGGGGGGGCAGTTGGATTGTAATCCTATCACCTGTGACTTGGAGGTGTTGTGGTTGTAACTGACTCAAATCTATGCCGGCTTTCACCTCCCCCCTAGCCAGATACAGCAACTTGGTTTCGCCAATCACCCATTTGCCGATTACTCTTTGGGAGGAGGCAGGCACAATGGTCTCCATCGAGAACACAGTAGTAACCAGATGCCCTACAGAGCGAATTTGTTGGAGAAGAGAATAGGAGTCTGTGATAGCAGGGGTGACAACAGTAGGGGTAAAGGTGGAAACTAGATTGTGCCAAAATGTTACAGTGCCCTGCCAGATGGCAATGGCACCAACGCCGAAGAAAGCGGGGAGGAAGAAGAGGGGAAATTTTTTCGCACTTTTCCAAGGGGTCATAAACCAGTTGGGGTAAAATGTTGGGAGAGGTTCACCGACGAGTACAATAAAATCCCGCCTGGTGAGAAGCTATATTCGAAGCTATATTTACTACATTTGCTGCTCTGGTGACTCTACTGGCATATTAAAAGTTTATGATAACAGAGAAGATTTTTGCTAAGAAAAAACCGGTTATTGGTGTAGTTCACTTGTTGCCTTTGCCCACTTCGCCAAGATGGGGGGGGAATTTAAAGGCAGTAATTGAAAGAGCTGAACAGGAGGCTACGGCTTTGGCAGCTGGTGGGGTGGATGGGATTATCGTGGAGAATTTTTTCGATGCCCCCTTCCCCAAAGATAGAGTTGATCCGGCCGTGGTAAGTGCCATGACCATCATCGTGGACAGGATTATGAATCTGGTCATGCTGCCCATCGGCCTGAATGTCCTACGCAATGACGCTCACAGTGCCCTTGCCATTGCTGCCTGTGTGGGGGCTCAGTTTATCAGGGTCAACGTCTACACCGGCGTCATGGCTACTGATCAGGGTCTCATAGAAGGTAAAGCTCATGAACTACAAAAATATCGACGAGAATTAGGGAAGGACATTGCCATCTTCGCTGACGTGCTGGTGAAACACGCCCGTCCTCTAGGAACTCCCAATTTAACCACAGCGGTACAAGACACCATTGAGAGGGGGTTGGCAGATGCGGTGATTTTGTCGGGGTGGGCCACCGGGTTGCCTCCCAGTCTAGAAGACCTAGAGTTGGCCAAGGAGGCGGCCAAGGACACCCCTGTATTAGTAGGCAGTGGGGCCAATTGGGAAAACATTGGACAACTACTAACCATTGCCGACGGTGTGATTGTAGCCAGTTCTCTAAAGCGCAATGGCAAGATAGAGGAGCCCATCGATCCCATCAGGGTAGCTCAGTTTGTAGAGGCGGCCAACAGTATACCCCCCTCCCCTACCTCCTCCTCTTTCAAGACGAAGGTATCATGACAGTCTCCTCCCCTGTATTAGAATTGAGATGGCATTGATTTGGGGGAGTAGCTCAACTATGCTTCGTTACCGTCAACAGTCTTGGCTACAAAAAAAATCCCGTTTTCTCATTGGCGCCATTGCCATTGTAGGTTTGATTCTAACCCTTTATTTGACTATTAGTAAAATGGCCGGGGGTTCAGTGGCTTGCGACGCCTCCCAAGGGGCCAGTGGCGGTTGTAACAGCGTCTTGGATAGTCCTTATGCCTACCCGTTAGATCCTATGGGGAAAACAGGCCCCCCCTTGAGTCTTTTCGGAGCACTAGCCTATTTTGGCATGGCCACTTTTGCCCTCTGTCCCCTGTTTGTAAACCCTGAGCAGAATAAACAACTACGCCAAAAACTGGAAGACTGGACTTGGTGGTTTATGTTGGTGGGGGCCTTTGTCATGGCCTCTGTCAGCAGTTATTTGATGTATGTTTTGGCCTTCAAACTCCAAACATTATGTTACTACTGTATTGGCTCGGCCCTCTTTTCGTTTAGTCTCCTCCTGCTCACCCTCCTTGGCCACCACTGGGAGGACATAGGACAGGTGGTTTTTACGGGAGTTATCGTAGTCTTACTTAGTTTAGTGACTACCCTGGGGGTGTACGCCCGGGTTGAGCCTCAGACTCCTAGTGGTGTTAGCACAGAAATGGCACAGGGGGGAAAAATTCGCATCCCTAGGGCTACCACACAACCTGTGCCTCCCATTGGCTGGGCAATTACCACCAAGTCCGGGGCGGCAGAAATAGCCTTGGCCGAACATTTGGCCAAATCGGGGGCGGTTATGTATTCTGCTTACTGGTGCCCCCACTGTTATGAGCAAAAACAGTTATTCGGCAAGGAGGCCTTTGCTAAACTGAAAACCGTAGAATGTGATCCGGAAGGCCTAAAGGCTGAGCCCCAGAAGTGCAGAGATGCCAAAATCAAGGCCTTTCCCACCTGGATTATCAACGGAAGGGTATATGAGGGGGTTTTAACCTTGGATGATTTGGCCACCTTGACTGGCTACAAGGGCAATCGGAATTTCCGTTATACCCTATAGTTTCAAAAAAGCCGAAGTCAACAGGGCTGATAGAGTTGTTCTATGGCCTTCTCTTGGTCTGATTGGCCCATTAAAGACTCGCCGATTAACACTGCATCGGCGCCAGCATTATGGACATAATCTAAGTCTTTTTTGGTATACAATCCCGACTCACTGACAACGGTAATGCCTCTTTGACGAATAATGTCCCCCTTTTTGGCCAGCAGCTGCCGGGTGGTGTTTAAGTCTACACTGAAGTCCTGTAGATTCCGGTTGTTAATGCCAATCAGCCTCACCCCCTCTATTTGTAAAACCCGCTCTAACTCCTCGAGGGTGTGCACCTCCACCAAAGCAGTCATTCCTAGACTGTGAATGATTTTGAGGAAATAACGCAAATCACTATCCCTTAAAATAGCGGCAATGAGCAAAACGGCATCTGCCCCCTTTAAACGCGCTAAATAAACCTGATAGGGGTAAATGATAAAGTCCTTGCACAAAAGGGGCAAAGAAACAGTTTGTCGAATACTGGCCAGATAATCAAAACTGCCCTGGAAAAACTCCTCATCTGTCAAAACGGAAATACAAGCCGCGCCACCCCTCTCATAGGCCTGGGCAATGGCAGTGGGATTGAAGTCAGGACGAATTACACCCTTACTGGGGGAGGCTTTTTTTACTTCGGCAATTAAGGCCGGTTTACGGGGCGAGTTTTTTATACTAGCCAGAAAGTCTAAGGGGGGATTGGCCAACTCCTCTACTTGTTTGCGTAGCTCTTGTAGAGGCAGTTTTTCCCGCATTTTTTCTACTTCTTCTTCCTTGTGCCAGACGATCTTCTCTAGAATGTTCCTTGGTTCCCCCTCGGGCACTTTTACTTGATAACGCAAATTGTCTACTGTGACTATTGGGGCGGGATTTTGACGACGAATTTCCATTTATTTTCTCTGTTGCTACTACTAACTACAGGTCAGCTGTAAATGTACATGTTATCTTATCTGTTTCCCATACCACTTGTCAGGTGTACCATTTTAAGGGAATATATTTTTGGTCAAATTTGATCCTTATTTCACCCTAAGAGTATGATTTCCAGTAACGACTTTCGCCCCGGTGTTACAATAGAATTAGAAGGTAGTGTATGGAAAGTGGTAGAATTCCTCCATGTGAAACCAGGTAAGGGCTCAGCTTTCGTGCGGACGAAGTTGAAAAACGCCCAGACGGGAAACGTGATTGAAAGGACATTCCGTGCCGGGGAAATGGTACCCCAGGCTAACTTGGAAAAACGTGTAATGCAACACACCTACAAAGATGGGGACGACTATGTGTTCATGGATATGGAGAGTTTTGAAGAGTTTAGACTCTCTGCCTCACAAATAGGGGAGAAGTCTAAATACCTGAAAGAGGGAATGGAAGTGAATATTCTGTTTTGGAAAAATAATGTATTAGACGTGGAACTGCCTAACTCTGTGGTGCTGGAGGTGGTAGAAACAGATCCAGGGGTGAGGGGAGATACGGCGACAGGAGGGTCAAAACCGGCCATCTTGGAAACCGGTGCTCAGATTATGGTGCCCCTGTTTGTGGCTGTGGGAGATAAGGTTAGAGTGGACACTAGGACAGATACTTACCTGGGTAGGGAGTAAACCTGTTGAGTTGGATGTTCCGTTAGTTTTGCCTAAGACTTGATATTATTGTCTGTGATTCACTAGTTGAAAAGATAGATAGTTGAAAGTGCCAATAGACTTCAACCAGTTAAGGGAATTCATCGAGGCCATCGCTAAAACAGATATTTCTGAACTGGCTCTAAAAGAGGGGGATTTTGAGTTGACAATACACAAGGCTCCCCCTGTACCGGCCCCCATTCCCTCCAAAGTAGAGTCCACCGTTAGTCCCACCCCCCCAGTTACTCCTCCCCCTGGCCCGGTTTTGGAAACGCCCGCAGTGGAGGGAGAAAAAATCACTAGTGGCACCAAGACGAGAGAAAACTGGGTGGAGATCACCTCCCCCATGGTTGGAACCTTCTACCGCGCACCGGCCCCAGGGGAACCTCCCTTTGTGGAAGTGGGGGATATTGTCTCGCCCGGACAGGTGGTTTGTATTATTGAGGCCATGAAACTGATGAACGAAATCGAAGCGGAGGTTGGTGGCCGAGTGATGGAAATAGTAGTAGAAAACGGACAACCAGTGGAATACGGTCAAACACTGATGTGGATAGCGCCCCAACCATGACCCTGACTCACACCTAGCCCTCCATAGTTTGATTATAGGCAAGCCAGGCCAGGGTAATTAGCCCCTTAACAATGGCTATGGCCGGGGATATGCCACCCTTACTACTGTCGACACGGATGTGGGGGATGTTACTGAGCTTTAACTGACGACTTATTTTTTCCTTGCGGGTGAAACCGGCGGGGGTGGCCACAATCAAACTGGGACTTATTTGAGAGGATTTGACCAACTCCAACAGCAGAGATAACCACAACAAATTCTTGCCCACTACATAAATGGCCTGGGGGTGACGGAGGGCCAACTCTTGCCTCTGTTTTTGGGGGGTGGCCACAGAATCCAAACAGGCAATGGGGTTGACAAAGGTTCTTTCTAAGAGGGTACTGATTTCTGTGCGGATTGCCATGGCGTCGACAATAATAGGCACCCTTTTTTGAAGGGCCGCTGCCCCAGCAGTAAGGGGTTGGTGTGCGAATTTAACCTGCCCCGCGTACTCCAAATCCCCACTACTATAAACCACCCGCCGGACAATCTCATACTCAGCTGGGGAGAATCCTTCTTTCGGAATTTTCTGTTCAATGATGTTAAAATTCTGGGCTGCCAGTATATTCCACTCCAATTTTTTCCTCCCTATAATACAGGAAAGCGTTTCATGTTGACCACCGCTTCTTTTGCGGCTTTTACTAAATTTAAGTCCAGTCCTGGCACTTGGGGAAGCTGCATCAACACATCTACTGTGCGTCGTAAAACCCTCACTATGTCCCCCTCATCCAGGGTGGTATTGTTACAAATCTCCTCCCAGCTGGCGCCCAAACACCAATTCTCCGCCAAACCAATTAAGTCACGCTCCAGCCATACCGGTATTGTAAGGGAGCGACGGTTTTGGGCCTGGTATAGGCGGCGACGGATTTCCGATAAAGGGGTGTGGAGGTAGTTGGCGATAGTTCCATAGTCATCGTCTCGACGTAAACCGAGAGCCTCCAACACCTCCGCTGATGGCTCATAGGCTACCCACAAATCCCCCCTCAAGGGTTCAGTAGTAAGGGCAGTAATGGCTCCCGCCAACTGATGGGGCTGCAAGTAGTCCAAATGTCCTCCGGTTAAGGCCAACCCCAACCACAATTCATTTTCAACCCTGATAGCCGCCGCCGTTTCCCCCAGGGGAGTAGGGGTATACCCGTCTAGGGCCTCAAATTCTTGTAATACCTCCACCAGGGCCAGGAATTCCTGCCAGTAGTATGAGCTGCTAGCCTTATAGCGTTGATATTGCACTTGGACCTTGGCCAGTTCCTGTTTTAATTTCTGTCTTTTTCGATGCTTTTTGAGGATTTTGTTGATATTGTCTACCTGATGGAGAGGGTGAGCTGTAATCTGTCTTTCTATCTCCTCTAGCCGCTGCCTTTGATAGACAATCTCCTCACTCTCCATTACTCTCTCTTGGGCAAAATCGGCAATAGCCCTAGCCACCACCAGAGTCTCCTCATCCCCCTGGGCAATTACACCCACTTTTGTCTGTTCAATGTGGGGTGTTGGGAGTCTATCTAGGAAGGATAGGGGAATTTTGCCGTCATCTATGTCCACTACATCCTGAAAAGAGGCTAAATACCAGCAATTATCACTGCCAAGACAAACTAGGAATTTTTGATTACCACTGTGGTGGTAGTGCAGGAAAACCCCATCCACCTGGTAGGAATTTTTCTTATACTGCCGATTCAGATGGACAATAGCACCCACTGGCAAGTCTTCTAACAGGGGAGCAATGGATTTTTGTCGCTGCTGTAACCAGTTTTTCTCGAATAATTTGAGGATTTTCTGCTCCTGTTTCTTTCTTTCTTTTAGTTTTTCATAACCCACTAGTTCTTTAGCATCGAAGGGGGCCAATTCTACATCCAGTTTAGCAATCCTTTTAGTGTAAGAGCGAATGGCCTCCTCTTGGGGAGCCAATTGAAGTCGGGCCAGATACTCGGCAAAGCTCAACTCTAATAACTCTTTAGTCTCCTCCAGGGTGTGTTTTTGCAACAGGTTGAGCACCATTCCATAGCTGGGGGTAAACTGACTGCGAAGGGGCTCAGGTGGAGCCTTAGCCAGTTGTAGGGCCATTTTGACCCCCTCATAGGGGGTTTGTACTGTTACCACATAACCCACCTTGTCCATTCCCCTCCTGCCTGCCCTACCAGCAATCTGCAGGAATTCTGAGGGGGTCAACAGTCGGTGGCCGTCATCACTTCTTTTCCTCAGGGCAGAAATCACTGTAGTACGTGCCGGCATGTTTATCCCCGCCGCCAGGGTGGCCGTGGCAAATACAATCTTCACCAATCCCATTTCAAACAGGCGCTCTACCAACTCCTTCCAGGCCGGTAAAATTCCCGCATGGTGGGCGGCTATGCCACGGGTGAGGGGCTCAATTTGATTTGTTCTTGCCACTTCACTGTGTGAGGCTAAAAATTGCAAGAAACGAGCCTTAAAAATAGGGTTAGCGATAATATAATCTACTAATTCCTCCCCCCCATTGTCGGGGTCAGCAATAAAACCTAAAATTCTATCATAGGCCAGTTTATGTTCTTGTTTAGCAAATTCCACTACTTTAATCTGCAATTCTATGTTCTCAATGAGGAGAAAATGAAGTAGATAGAGTAAAATCTGACGGCTTTCCTCAACATTTACTAGATTCAAATAGGGGAGAGATTCCACCGCTTCATCACAAGCCCTGCGACTGAAAATGACATAAATCGCGGGCAACATGTTATTATTTTGTAACTGTTGAACAACGGTTTTGACACTGGGACAATCCTTAGGACTAAATCTCCCATTTTTTCCAGGAATTAGAAATTTTCTCAACTGAGGATTTAATTTTTTCTCCCTCTCATCCAACAAGGGAAATAAACCCTGACTGTGACTAAAATAAAATTTCAGGGGCACGGGGCGAAAATCGGAATTAATCAAAACACATTCGCTCACATCCTCCCCCGGCACTGACCTACGAACTGTATTAATCCAGTCACATAATTGTTCAGGATTGCCTATGGTAGCGGACAGGGCCACCAACTGGATATGTGGTGGACAATATATAATTGACTCTTCCCATACTGTTCCCCTGGAAGGTTCACTGATGTAGTGGCACTCATCTAGCACTACAGTCTGGACATTCCAAAGAGACGTCCCCACCTCCCCTATTGGTGTCGCATAAAGCATATTACGAAATATTTCAGTAGTCATTACGACCACTGGGGCATTGGGGTTGATAGAGACATCCCCTGTGATCAAACCCACTTCTTCATAGATGCCCAACTCTGGTAGCCAGGTGCGCCCAAATTTTTTCTGGAAATCCCGGAACTTTTGATTAGACAGCGCCTTTAGGGGAGTAGTATAAAATACCCTCTTGCCATGGTTTAGTGCCCTATAAATAGCATATTCTCCTATTACCGTTTTCCCCGCTCCCGTTGGGGCTACTACTAATACTGACTTATTTTGGTCCAAATGGTAAATTGCCTCTTGCTGGAAATCGTCCAACTTATAAGGAAACAGCTGTGTCAAATCCAGTTCAGTCAGATTCATCTCTACTCATCTGATTACAATAAACACCAGTGGGAATGGGGGGATTAGAGGGTGGGGGTTTGGTTACAGGGGGGGGCGAACAGTTTTTTAAAAATTGTAACTAATTTATTCCGACAATTGGTACTAACTAAGGTTATCATCGGGTAGTTATAGACTAAGAGAGATTGTTGTATTTCTGATGAGTGATTGGTTAGAACACAGTGTCCAAATTGAAGTGCCCGCCTCTATCAACTTGGTATGGGATTTGTGGTCAGACTTAGAAAGAATGCCCCAGTGGATGAAATGGATAGACTCGGTGGAAATTTTGCCGGAAAACCCCAGTTTATCCCGTTGGAAGTTGGCCAGTAGCGGTTTTGAATTCAGTTGGCTCTCCAGAATTGTCAAGTTACAAAGACATCAAATCATCCAGTGGGAATCAGTAGACGGGTTGCCCAACAGAGGGGCGGTGCGTTTTTATCCCCGTCACCAGTCTAGTATTGTGCGTTTGACGGTGGCTTATGGCATTCCCGGGATTTTAGGCAAACTGATGGACAGTCTTTTCCTGGGGCAGATTGTAGAATCCACCCTCAGGGCAGACTTAGAAAGATTCAGAGAATATGTTAAGAAAATGGATAATAATTCCTAGTGGGGATGACCATGATTTGTGGGGTTTTCCCTATTCCCCTGTTGCAGTTGACTTTGGGGGTTGAATCCAGAGGTACTACCCCGGGAATTATTATAGGGTAGGGGTTGACTTGCCACTAAAGCCTCTAGATTGGCTTTTAGCACAGCTAGAGGTTGTTCGCCAATGGCCTGACCCACCGCTTCCCCCCTAAAGTTTAGGAAGACAAAGTGGGGTATTCCGTTGACGTCGTACTTGAGAATTTCCGGCAACCAGTTACTGTTGTCTACGTTCAGCATTACAAAATTTACCTTCCCCTCATATTCCTTCTTGAGGGAGGCTAAATCTCCCGCCATCATTTGACAAGTAGTACACCAGGGGGCATAAAATTCAATCATACTGGGCTTGCCATTACTAAGGGCCACCTCTAAGGGGGTGGACGAAGCGGCCTGGGTTTCCAAAGATTCCTGTTTCAGAGTGCTTTTTGTGCTTATTACTAAAACAACGCCAAGCACCACAGCCACGAGGGCAATCACCAGTTTCTGTATGGGGAGGGTTTCCTTGTTGTTTTCCACCATGGTATAATATTCCAAACTTCCCACAGGCAACTACCATTATAGGGGATAGAACCTAGGGGGTGGGGGGGTAGGATGTGGGGGATGGGGGATGGGGATACCTATGGCAAAACTCTCAGTCGCCACCGCCACAGCCACCACAACCACCGCCACAACCACTGCCACAACTGCTGCCACAACTGCTGCCGCCATCGCCACCGCTGCCGGAGGAGGTGGTGACGGGTGCCAAGATGCTATACAATTCAGCAAGTGGACTAGATGCCAATACCGTGTAGCCGAATATAGCCAATGCCAAGGGGGTGTAGGTGGTGGTGGCGTAACGTTTTCTGACATCTTGTAAGAATTTTTCTCCCCAGCCACTGCGAAAGGGAGGTTGTAATAGGGTCAATGCAATAATGGAAAAAAATAAAACCATAATAACTAGAAATCCTACTGGTTTTTGTCGTTGTATTCCCACAATAATTTTGGCTATCCCCAACAATATAACCAGAATTACCGGCAGAGTGCTACTCCAAAATGCTTTCTGGTTAAATTTTTTCCTATCGGCTAATAGTCCCAACTTTAACAGTTTCTCTTCAATGGATTTTGTGGCCGACTTTGCTTTTGATTTTATCTCCCATATCCTACTATTTTCTCTTACCATTTCCACTATCTTTTTCTCTAATTCGCCTATATCTTTCGGCTCATTAATCACTTCCAAACTTCTTTCTGTTGTGACTACCCCCAATACTTGTTTTTCCACCAGAGATGCAATTGCGGTTTCTATAGCCCTTTCCGCGCCTCCCGCTAGGTATCCCACTTCCACAGCGTCTAATTTTGGGTTAGATCCCAGGGGATTGTTGTGGGGTTTGTTGAAAAAGTATCTGATTTTATCTACCACAAAAAAGACTACTGGAGTTAAAATCCCATAGAATATAAGAAACTTATGTCCCGGTAGTTCGAGGGGATTGAAGGCGATGGCGCAGCCTGTCAGAGAAAAAACAACAGTGTTTAATAGGAGCAAATTATAAATTTTTTTGCTGTCTAAAACCCCACATTTTAGCTTTCCAAAATTGAACGAATTATCATTTGATAGGTGTAAATGGGGAGGAGCCCAAACAGCCGCCGGGGGGCATTCTCCAAAAAATCTTTCATAACTTGCCAGGGTTTCCCGGTACATTTTTTGGTGTTTTTTTCTCTCCGACACTCCCCCCTTGCTCGGTATATGGTGCAGGGGTTTTCCCAGAAATTTAGGGCAGAAATCTTGCCAGTAGGAGTGGGTGTAAATCAGGTGCAAATGCCAGACTTTATCTATCACTTCTGAAGGGGAGACTGGATGATTTGCTGCCACTGCCAAGAAGGCAAATTTTTTGTACTCAGCAATGGCCAGCTCCGTAAATTCCTCACTCCAATTATTTTCCCTGGCCAGTCTTTTGCGGAAAGAAATGTCAAAAGAAAACTCCTGTATTTTTTGATAGAGTTTTTCCTGTTGGCTGTCCATGATTTGCCGATACAAAAAAATAAAATTTGCTCGGACTGGGTTGATTTAATGCTAGCCTAGATCCTCGAGAATAGTAATAAAATGTAACATTGTATGAAGAAAAGAGTCACCCTGACATTTCCCCGCAACGTGGTACAAATGCCCCTCACCTACCTTTTGGCAAAGGAATTCAATGTGGCAGCCAATATAATTCGCGCACAAGTGGCACCAAATCAGGTGGGGAAGCTGGTATTAGAATTGTCGGGGGATATAGATCAACTGGAAGCTGCCATTGATTGGATGAAGAGTCAACAGATTGAAGTAGCTCTTACTACAGGAGAGATTATAATTGATGAGGAGAGTTGCGTCCACTGCGGCTTATGTACAGGTGTATGTCCAACAGAATCTCTGACCCTCAACCCAGTTACATATAAACTACAATTCCGCCGTCAAACTTGTATTGTATGTGAACAGTGCATCCCCACCTGCCCATTACAAGCCATTAGTAGTAATTTATAGTGTGTTGTTAGTTTGTGTTATGTGAATTATAATTTTTCCCAAGGGATTTCTGAGGAGAAGTCAGTAATTTTTTCAAAGTGTAGTGCCCCGTATTCTGAGCCCCATTTTTGTTGATGGGTGTTTACATCTAGGCCTCTGTCCCAACTGACAAATGTTGTTTCTGTAAGTTCCACATCACTCACTAAATAGGTGAGGTAGTCCCCTTTTTTGATGATACATTTATTGCCCTCTACTTGGCCGACAAACTTGCCATTTTCTCTTTTAAAAATCATCGAGCAGTTGTAACGTCTTTCAATAACATCAGGGGTAATTGTTTCTAAGATCGAACGATTGTGTCCTGAACCAGCATACCATATGGGGTTTTTTAAGGCATAATTTTCCACGTAGACATAATCATCTCCTGGTATTAGTCTGTGCACTCCTTGACGGTAAGGTTTCCACATATCATAGTCGTATACTTGTTCCGAATAGAAGCCGATTCCTCCAAAAAAGTCCCAGGGTAATGGCCGGAAAAAAACATGAATATGGGCGAACAGTTGGGGGTTAGTAAAGGCCTGTTTTTTATTACTAAATTGCCCTGCCAAACAGCGACAAAATGCTGCCAATAGTTCCTTTTTTTTATCAGACATTTGCCCCTGCAGCTAATTTTTTTCCCTGATTATATCGCAATTTGTCCAGTTAGCTGATTCTAATTTCTGAGGAGAAGGAGGCAGTGGTGACACCTCTTCCCTCACTGGTTTTAATCATAGACACCCGGAAGCGGAGGTTGGGATTGGCAAACCAGATTTTTTCTTCTGCACTTGCCCTATCATACTTAGTGGTTAGGACAAAAGTGCCATCGGGGAGGATTTGGTAATGGGCAATGGCGGGGATGGTTTCGGCATAACCGGTATCCCGTAGCAGTCTTCCGCGACTGGGGTTGTCTGGGTCTGGTATAGGGACTAGAATAGTAGTACCCTTTAATTCTTGATTTTCATCCCAATCGGATTCTCCCTCCCAACTCATTTTAAAGGGGCATCTAGCCAGGGCCGGTTCAATGTCATACTGTTGACACAGACTGATAACTTCTGGACTATCTGGTGCTAGGGATTGGATTTCAATTTCCGAATTCACCTGCTCAAGATAACTAAAGGCTAGATGGTGGACACTGCGCAACGAACGCCAACTGCCGAGGGATTTTTCCACGAATTCCTGAATAGCCATCTACTACAAGGAAACGAGAACATGTTTCTATTGTTAGCATAAAAGGAGGCGTACCGCCATACGCCAGGGACAAGACGTATTGGTTGTACGCCGTTATGCAATGGGTCTATACCACTTCAGTTATGCTGACAATAGTGCCGCCGGCGCGTTGGATGCGTTGGATTTGGGGGCTCATTCTGTTGCCGGGCACCAGATATACAGTAGTGCTAACTCGACGGGGGGAGTCAAACTTGAAGCCTTTGGCCACAATCTTAAACATTTTGTCGGTAGCATCTTTGTAGCCGGAACGACCACCTGTTGAAGGCAGTGTGATTTTGTTGTCGGTGCCGACGGCGATGGCCTGCAACAGACGAGGGGATTTGCGGGCACTGTCAACACTGGCATAGCCGCCCCACAGATTGAGGGTACGGTTGTAAACCACTTGTCGGTGGCCAGGTTGAGTCCGAGCCCCTTGATAGTAGGGAACTATATTTTCGCCGAATTTTTGCTGATATTCGGCACTGTCGATGTAGGAGTCAATTTCTGCTTCAAAGCCCTGTTCATTGCAGATGCGGACGTGTTCGGAGACTTCGGCTTGCTCCTGTGGGGCACGTCCTAACAGGTGTTTAAAATTCAGTTCCACAAAACGATAGGGGGGGCAGGAGTAGAAGTAGCGACGACGGTAGAATTCGGACTTGGCTACCTCCCGCACGAATTCCCTTACAGTCAACTGGCCACTGCGCAGACGGGATTCGGCAGATACCAGACGCTCGCTTTCCATGATGTGGGGGTTGCCCAACACCTGACGGTAGACGGCACGGATTACTTGGTCTACACTTTCAGGGGACAAATCCCGCAATTCTACTGGGGCATCCATTACAAAAGCCATATTTTCACCTCCAAACTCTATTACGCAACCATTTGGGTTATACGGGGGTGATGCTAGCAATTACGCCACCCTCTTTGTGAACTCTCTGGTATACTTCGGACAGTTGATTGTAGGGCACAAGATATACTTTGTTGCTACGACGGAATTTAGAAACACGATTGACGGCGCCGAGGGAGCGATAGGCAGTGACTTCTACCCGATATACCTTTCCGTCTTCGCTAGCGCCGACACCAAGACGGGTGCGGGCGGTGACTGGTTCGGAGAAGGCCCAGCCGTCTCCTGGTGCGCCACCGGATGGGGGTATTACTGGGATGGGTATTTCTTGGATCACATACTTGTTCAACACGGGAGACTTACCGGCGAGACTGCCTTTCAGATCACTGCCTGCTGGCCCCCTGAACAGAGCAAACATATGGGTGAATTCAACCATAGTGCGCCCAGGCTCGGTCTTGTAACCGCGGTAGTAGGGCACTATGTTCTCCCCAAAGGCATTTTGATACTCGTCGCTGTCTAGATAGGAGTCGATTTCCGCTTCATACCCCTGGGTATCGAGGATGGTGCTGTGAGCCCTCATTTCCTCCAGGTTAGCGGGGGTCCGACCCAAAAAGTGTTTGAAATTCAGCTCAATAAAGCGATAACGGGGGCAGGTGTCGAAGAAACGGGACTTATACAGGTCGCTTTTTGCCACTGCCCGGATAAATTCTCGTACGCTTAGTTCTCCTCCTTTAAACCTGGATTCTGGCACCAATGCCCTTTCGCTTTCCATCACATAGGCATTACCCAGAATCTGACGGTATACAGCGCGGATAATTCTTTCTAGGTCATCCGCACTACAGTCGGGGGTCCTTTCGATGGGTGGGGTTTCCTCAAACAGACTTACTCCTAAAATGGACGCTGGCCCAAAAACCATTTTTTTCCTCCAACTTCTCTTGTTTTTATTGTTTCTTAAAAAAACTTAACGTTACTTTAGAAAATCTACACCGGTTATGGCGGTTAAAATGAGTCGAGTTAAAGACTGACTGTCCCTTGAGCTACCCCAGCCCGAAGGGTACTTGGGTGGCAGACAATCAATCTCTCCCTCCTATTTCTCTAATATTTAACAGGAATTTGTCCCACCTTTTCGTTAATATTTGTAACAATTGTTCGAAAAAAAAGACTGTAATGTAAAGTATTGTTACTTTCTTTAATAAGGAAGAGAAAAAGGCAAGAAAAAGAGCTAAATTGGAAGTGCGCAGTACTAACTTTTTATCCCCCCATATGTATCAGGCTTTTAAAGAATTTCTGGAACAAGAATTGGCGGCTCATTTCGAGTTGCGACCTCGTCCCATCCCCCAGGGGTTAGAATACAAGGTAAGTGAAAGAGGAAGGAATAGGGCAGTAATCCAGAGTTGGTGTTTTCAGTGTCCCCAGTTGCGCAAAATCCGCTACACTTACATAGACGCCGGCGAATCAGCCCAGATTTTCAACAGTGTAATCTATCCAGCCCACCATTACGATTTGCCCCTGTTGGGGATAGATTTTCTCTCCTTTAGCAACAAGAAACACCTGGTGGTATTAGACTTTCAGCCTCTATTCAGGGATGAAGCCTATTTACAGAAATATATTGCCCCCATGGCGCCCATTCGGGAGAAATACGCCGATTTGGCCCAAAATCTGGAGATGAAATTCTACGATGCCAACCGCTATTTTTCTCCCAATCTCCTGTTTGCTAAAACCGATGCCGAGTCCATTCAAAAGCGACTGTTCCCCGCCTATCAGGAATATCTACGATTATACTGGCAACTGGTAGAGCAGGCCGAGCCCTTATCCTCTCCAGAAGACATTGAGAGAATCGTCCAGGCCCAAAAGGACTATGATCAGTATAGTGCAGAAAGGGATCCAGCTCATGGTCTGTTTAGTAGTTATTTTGGCCATGAGTGGGCTACCCGTTTCCTCCACGAGTTTTTATTTGAAGACTCTGTGCCCCTCACTGTAGTTAACAAGTAGTAGGAAATATACATTAGCCGTGTCTTTATATAAGCCTTTTTTGGAATACGCCTTCAGTCTGATTCAAAAGAAACTGCCCACCTGGGATTATCCCATCCCGGAGGGTTTTAGAGAGAAAAAGACTGTCACGGGGAAGGGGAAAAAAGCACAAGAGGTTACCACCACCAGTTATGCCTTAGCCTCGGAGAAACTGCGGCAAATCCGAGCAGCCATGGTAGAAGGGGGAGATTCCCTACAGGTGCTCAATTTCGTGATTTTCCCCCATTTGCACTACGACTTGCCCTTTTTTGGGGCCGATTTGGTCACTCTGCCGGGTGGACACCTCATTGCCCTGGATATGCAGCCTCTTTTTCACACAAATGATTATCGTCGTAAATACAGTGAACCTCTTTTACCCCTCTTCCAGAAGTATCGGCAGCAGTTGGAGTGGGGGGGAGACATCCCCGAGGAAGCCAGACCTTTTTTTTCCCCTATTTTCCTCTGGACTAGACCTCAAAGGACTGAAATTGTAGAAACCATCGTCTTTTCCGCCTTTCAGGAGTATCTGCAGGCCTATATCCAATTCGTCCAGCAGGCGGAGAGAATTACTGACTCGCAAATGTTGGCCGCCATCCGTCTCGCCCAGTGGAAGTACGTACGTTATCGTGCAGAAAAGGATCCAGCAAGAGGGATGTTTACGAGATTGTACGGCCGGGATTGGACGGAGGAGTACATTTACGGGTTTCTCTTTGACTTGTTGAAATGCCCGGAAATGGCCCCTCTGGCAACCACCCCGGGCTTATAATTTTTCCGAAAGATACTTGGCGGTGGATTCTACTAGGGCGATGGTTTTTTCATAGGGCATCCTGGTGGGGCCAATTAGTGCTACACTACCCACTGGGGAGTTGTTTTGGCAGTAGTAGGCGGAGACAACACTACAGGAATGCATGGATTCTAGAGGATTTTCTGAGCCTATATGGACTTTAACCCGATCTATGCGGGAATCTTCCTGGAGATTAAAAATTAAGGGCAATAATTGCTCTTGTTCCTCTTCTAAGAAGTTTAGCAGCAGCTGCACCTGTTCTATTTGCGAGAATTCCGGCTGTTTGACTATTTGCGATACGCCCTGTAGCATAATAGGTGTATGAGAGGGAAGGCGATAGCTGGATTTGATTTTAGTGAGGAGATTATTGATGAAGGTGGCATAGTTGCGAAAGTCGGCATCCAGTTGGTTGCTATCCAGCTGGTGGATTTCTCGAAGGGATTTGCCTCTGAATTTATGGTTGAGGAAGTTGGAGAGGATTTCCAGTTGTCTGTCTAACATCTCTGGTGTTAATTTTTCCCGGATAGAGGCAATTAATTCCTGTGTTGACAATACAAACGACTCGGTTTGGTAACTATCTATCACCATCACCAACATAATTCTCTCATTGGCCACCCTTACCAGCTGCAGGTGTTGTATAATATTGCCCGTTACCTGGGGGAAGGTGATAAGTGCCATGCAACCGCTGATTTCCGACAGGATTTTGGTGATTTTCTGAAACAAAATCTCGTATTTACCGGCAAAGGGGAGGGTAATGGCATCTAGGAGGGAGTGGAGGGGAAAGGGGATGCGTTTTTCGCGGCTGTGGAGAATTTCGTCTACATACACCCTATACCCCGAATCGGAGGGAATTCTCCCCGCAGAGGTATGCGGTTGATAGAGAAAACCAGCCTTTTCTAGTTTTCCTAGGGCATTACGAATTGTAGCTGAACTGAGGGGAAAATCATACTCCCTCCTCAGAGTGTTTGAGCCCACTGGTTCTGCTGTGGCTATATAATGTTTCACCGTGGCTTTTAATACCTTACGATGACGCTCATTTAGCTCAATTCCTACCCTCATCTTGCTTTTTTGATATATATCTAACTCTCTCTTGTTAAAGGACTTTTATTAATACACCCATAAAACGAGTATAACTCCTATTTGCCTGTTCACTGGCACAAACCCATTAGGAGAAATCCCGTCTTGGGGAAAAGTAGAGTCAGTCTTCTACCACCCCAGACGAGTTGCCTTCAAACAAGAGCTCCCTCTTATCCTCATTATAACTTGCAATCCCAGGACAATAACTCCGACAAAGACAGTGGGCGAATGTACACAAGTTTTTTCGCTTTTTCCTTGATTTTCTCGGTATTATACCCCCAGAGAGCTAAATACAATTTCACCTCTTTTAAATCCGGCTGTTGGTGCACTAATTCCAATGTCTCTAGTCTATCTTCTAAAAAACAAACATCTGTTGCGTTTACTTTCTCCCGCTTAATAATTTCCCTTATACTCTCATATTTTGGGCGTTTTGCTTCCTTGCCTATTATGGCCGATTCTGGAATATTTATCCCTGCTTTTTCTATTATCTTTCTGGTAAAGTATCCCCCTTTTGTGGTTAGAATGTAAACCTTGTTACCCTGGTTGAGTAAGCTATTTATCTTCTCTAACACTGGCTGATAAATACTATGTAATTCTAGCCATCCATTTAAATCTTCCTCAATTTGTTGTCGTCTTACTTCATCTAATACCTGGGCTATTTTGTCTACAGTGACTCCTTCAAGACTGAGATATTTCACGATTTTATCCCTAATTGCTAACCAATTATCCAAAAGATTTTCAGGTTTTTCTCCCCAGGTCAATGCCCGCAAAAGTAGTGGCATTTCCCATCCAGTTTCTACCACGGGGCGTAAAAGGAAAAACTGAGTCTTTAGAGCATACCAGTCGCCAGAATAATCCCCCCATATTCTTTGATAAACTAACTTGCTGGAAAGGAAATACTCCTCCAAACCGTCACAAATCACGCCGTCGAAATCACTCACCAAAACTTTCATAATTCCAAACATATTTTTGATTACCTACTATCATGTTGGCAGAGAGATGAGTAAAAAAACAATGAACATCAAAATTATCTTTGAAAAAAATGTGACTCCAAAAAATTCCACTCTGCAAGTCAATGGAATTGTTAGCAATCCCAAGCCACCGGCAATAGGGTCCATTTATACGGTTTTATTTTCTTGTCCTAAGAATTATGATATAATCGGGAGGGTAAATGTTAATAATAACCTCGGAGACGTGATTGTGCTGGGTAAGAGGCATTGTAAGTAAGAGTTGGAAAAATAAAAATCATGACTATTACTGTTGAGATAAGCCGAAAAGAAATTGAGAAACTAGACTTATCGCCCGTGGTAAAACTGGTAGAGGGGAAAGAGGCAAAAAGTCTGGAACAACAAATATGCTTTAACATAAATTATCCTAGAGAAGCAACAGATCCCCGAGAATTGTCGGAAATACCAGAAATAAGACTGTGGTTTATCGCCCTAGATAGCCATTATCCATGGTTTCCCTTCTATCTCAACTGGAGAGAGGGAGAGTTAGCCAGATATGCTGCCATGTTGGTGCCTCACCAGTTCAGTCGCACAGAAGGAATACAGTATAACCCAGAAGCCCTAGACATTTGGATAATGCAAAAAATCTTCACCCTCCACCGGTGGTTAACTAGTCAGAATCTGAAAAGCCACTCTCGTCTCAAGGCAATGGCACAGATTTTTGGCTACGAGTTAGACGAAGATTTTTTCCGACTTTTACCCTACTAACAGAATAACCGGCAGTTACAACCGGGCAAACATCTGTCTTAAAACAAGGGCAGGATCAATGAGAATGCCATTATAGGCTAATTCCCAGTGTAAGTGGGGTCCTGTGGTCCTCCCAGATACACCAACCCTCCCGATCCTAGCACCAGTGGGCACGGTCTGACCCTCCCATAAAATAATACCTCCCTGGCGGTCCACTAACACTCTTCCCCTGGGGGTGTTTTCTACACTACCCATCAAATGACAATAGGTGTGAGTCCAACTGCCCGATTGGATTGTAATCATTGTACCACAGTTGGTATGGTCTGAGAGATGAATTACTGTGCCACCCCACCAACTACGAACGTAGCTGCCGAGGGGGGCAGCTATATCTAATCCCCGATGAAATTGGATTTCCCCTGTAAGAGGATGAATCCGATAGCCAAACCCGGAAGTATAACCCTGAAAACTCTCCACCGGAAAGGAGGCTTCCCGCCAGGAGGAAGAGGTTTTTATCGGGGTTGTCTGGGCGTTAGCTTCTTGTGTTTCTGATTGTAATTTGAAAAATACAGGGTAAAGAATAGCACCGGCAACTATCAAATATAAAACAGAACTAGACTTAAACCATCGTCGCCCCATTCTCCCCACACCAAGTCTTGACTTGCAAATCAACAGTTGATTTTAACCCACCCTTCCTACCAACACAAGCGGGAAAATAACAAGTTTTATGGTTCGTGCCCCGGCGAGATAGTATATCATTATGGAAGAGAGGAGAAAGCTAAAACCATGGGCATCAGTTTACAAAAAGGACAAAAAATTTCCCTGAAGAAAGAAGCCCCAAAACTCCAAGAATTGATGTGTGGCTTAGGTTGGGATGTGAGGAAAAAACGAGGCTTTTTTGAGAGTTTGTTTGCCAGTGACTTTGACCTAGATTCCTCCGTTTTATGCATTAATGAAAAGGGAAAACTGACTAGCAAAAATGATATTATATTCTTCGGAAACCTCCGCCATTACTCAGATGGCATTATCCACTTAGGAGATAACCTTACCGGTGAGGGGGAGGGAGACGATGAGGAAATCATTGTAAAATTGCCCCTAATTCCCCCCTCTATTCATAAACTATTATTTGTCATCAATATCTATAATGCCCCAGAAAGAGGTCAAGATTTTTCCCAGGTGGAAAATGCCTTTGTGCGGCTGGTAAACTTGAGTAACAATCAGGAAATTGCCCGTTACACCCTCTCTGGTGAAGGTTACAAGGGGAAAACGGGGATGATTATGGCGGAAATTAACCGCGTAGGCGATGATTGGGAAGTGGTGGCCCGGGGAGAGGGAATTGTAGTCAGCAACCTAGGAGATCTTGTTTCCCTCTATCTCTAGTACAATAGCCCAAGACTATCAATAACTGCTTTTTTCCTCCCTATAAGAAGATTGTAGAACCAGTTGGCCAATTGGTCCCGCATCATGTTAAACAAATCATTGGATTTACTCCAGCTATTCGGCAAGGATTCTGGCAAGTTGGTAGCCAAACGCTATCAGTTAATAAGTCAGATAGGGAAAGGGGCAATGGGGCAGGTTTACAAGGCAATAGACAAACAGGCTGGAGACACTGTGGTAGCCATCAAGTTTCTTTCCCAGGCGTTATTGGATGAGAAAATGATTTCCCGCTTTCAGACAGAGGCGAAAATCAGTGCCTTGTTAGGGGAACAAAGTAAGCATATTGTAAGGGTAAAGGATTATGGGATAGCCGAAAACCACCTGCCCTTTTATGTGATGGAATATCTAGAAGGGGAAAATTTAGATAGATTGTTGAAACGGAAAGCGCTTTCTTTGCGACAGTTTCTCTTTCTTACCCGTCAGATTTGTCTTGGCCTACAATGTGCCCACAATGGTATTTTGGTCAATGGCGAATTAGCTACTATTATTCACCGGGATATTAAGCCTAATAATATTTTTTTGGCTAAGGGGGCAGACGGGAGTGTTACTGTTAAAATTCTGGACTTTGGCATTGCCCAAATTCGTGATCCTCAACAGGGTGAAACACAACAACGCTTCATGGGTACTCCGGAATACTGTTCCCCCGAACAAATGGCTGAAGCTGAACTACAACCGACTTCGGATATATATAGCTTGGGGGTTCTGATGTATGAGATGTTGACTCAGGAGACACCCATACAGGCAGAAGGCAAGGGTTTTCAGGCTTGGTATAAGGCCCATCATGAATTTCCGCCTAAACCCCTCCCCAGTTATCTTTCCCTGCCATCGGAATTGAAGGATATAATCATGCGTTGTTTGGAAAAATCCCCCGAAAAGCGTCCTCAAAGTGTAAGTGAGATTCTAAAGGTCATAAATTCTGTAGAAAGACAGTATTTTAAGACTAGTAAAGACAAGACGACTGGCGGGGGCGATTCTACTTGTAAAACTACAACCGGGGGCAAAAATTTACCCCTGCAGACAATTTATTCTCAAACCAGTTGGCCAGCGGATAAGCCCCAGAAAAAAATCGTTTTCCCCTGCCTCAACGAAGCCCAAGAAGGCACATTTGCCAGTCTTTGGACTATGCTTGACAAAGAAGAGGCAGAGGCTTTTGTTCCCCAAAAAACCTTCTGCTTTAGCCATTTTCTCTTCCAGCTAAAACCTCATCCCATGATCCTTTGGGTAAATTTGCTTTATCGTCGCAGTCATGAACCTAAATGGCTGCCTTGTTATGTAGATTTAGAAACAGAAATAGGCTTTCAGATTTTGAATAATTTAATAGCCAAAAAAATTTACTACATCCTGTTGTTTGAACTAGGAAAACCGGAAAGATATAGACAGCTATTTACTGTACAACTAGGGGAGGATAAAATCAAAAAACTAATGGCCTTTTTAGACCAAGTATATGCCCTCCCCTCAGTATCGGGACAACCCCATTTAAGTAAAATCGCCCTCAAGAAACAGTTTGAGTCTGTGAAAAGTACAATAATAGCCGCCATAAGTAGAAGCACTGGTGGCAGACGGGCCGACTAGGGGACTAAAATTGGACTAGATGGACGGCACAGTGACAACGGTGAATCACATAACTGCTAACGCTGCCTAGTATCATCTCACTGACGGCAGAATGTCCTCTTCTCCCCATGACGATGAGATTAGCATTCCACTGTTGTGCCAGTTTACAGATTTCTGCCCCTGGATGTCCATAGGTTTGAGTAAATTCGGCGATAACCCCTTCCTTTTGCGCTTGTTTTACCCAGTATTCCAGCATTTCCAGGGACTCTTGTTTGTATTTCTCCCACTGGTGTTGTAATTCCTGGATTATCTCCATATCATAAGTGAAGGAATAAGGGGCAAAACTAAGGGGGGTTTCTGCTACCTCTTGGGAGATGACATGCAACAGGTTGAGTTGAGAATCACATTTTTTGGCCAGAAATAGGGCACTATCAAAGACCAATTGTGCCATGGGAGAGCGATCTAGGGCCACCAGGATTCTCTCATACATAGCCTATTACCCCCTTACCCTTATCCCTGTCCCCATTGTATCCCTTAAAAGTCATGGTATTCTAGGTTTTTTAATTATTTGAAATAAAGAGACTGCTTTTTGCTACCATGGGTTAGTAATTTTGTCCATACATAGGTAGAGACTACAGTTAGAATATGGGGTTGATTGTCCAGAAATACGGAGGTAGTTCAGTAGGCACAACAGAGAGGATCAAGTCGGTAAGTAGGAGGATATATAAGACGGTAGCGGCGGGGCATCAGGTGGTAGTGGTAGTTTCCGCCATGGGGAAGACTACTGACAGTTTAGTGCAATTAGCCCGGGAAGTGTCTTCCAACCCCAGTAAAAGGGAGATGGATATGTTACTGTCTACGGGGGAACAAATTTCCATTGCCTTGGTGAGTATGGCGTTACAGGAGTTAGGACAACCGGCCATTTCCCTTACTGGGGCTCAAGTGGGCATTATAACAGAGGCACAGTACGGCAAAGCAAGAATTTTGGAAATAAAGACAGAGAGAATTAGACGCCATTTGGACGAGGGGAAAGTGGTGGTAGTTGCAGGATTTCAGGGGGTGATGAGGGGGGAAGATTTGGAAATCACCACCCTGGGTAGAGGCGGTTCTGATACTTCCGCTGTAGCTATAGCAGTAGCACTAAAGGCGGACTGTTGTGAGATATATACGGACGTACCAGGG
>DVEF01000094.1 GCA_015295805.1 Geminocystis sp. M7585_C2015_104
CCTCAATAAGACAATTACTTCTGACAAACAACCGATGTTATCCACAAGGGAAAATCCATTTGCCTCTTCTTCAGACAAACAGCTAGTAATAGTCTCCCCCCGCGACATTGTATTTACCCCCTCAGATAAACAAACACTCCCAGTGTCTCCTACCACCTATTTTTTGGATAAATCCTCACTGTCGTCAGTAGCCAAAAAAGGGAATATAACCGCCTCTTCGGATAAACAATCGGCAAGTGTATCCAACCCTGACAGGATATCTAATGGTGGCAACAACCCTTCATTATTATCAACTTACCCCTCAACTGTCAATGATTCTAGTGTTTCTTGGGATAAAAATAATCAGTCAGTTTTACTATCTCCCCCTACTACCTCAGTTTTATCCTACTCTTCTACTAATAACAACAATTATTTCTTCCCTTTAGTCTTCCCCCCCTCAGATAAACCATCGGCATCATCCTCTACTTATCTTTTTGGCAACCTGACTATCCCCCCAGCCACCCTCAATACAACTACCTCTAACTTTTGGGATAACCAGTCGGTTTTAGTTTCCAGCAGTGAGAATGTGATTACTCCCTCTAATAGCTATGGTGGCAGTGGCAATAGATGGGAATCAATATTAGTCTTCCCACCTACTACTCTGACTACCTCCTTAGCCAATCAGTCAGTTTTTGCTTCCTCCCCCCACAATAACTCTCCCCCCCACCCTTTGGTTTTAGTATCTAATACTGGGAATGTAACTACTCTTGCCGATGATAGTGCTATTGTCAATACCACTCTCTTTTCAAAAAACAACTCAGAATCCCTATTACTCTCTCTACCCACCAAGGAAACAGAAGATAAGTCCTTAATTCTATCATCTACCCCCACTGATAATACCAGGCAATCCTTTGGCAAAGCAACTTTTTCTTCATCTCCCCCTTCTACTACTCATACCTCCATAAACCCGGATAATAGATATTTCACTGTCTCCTCATCTCTATTTTCTACAGGCAATCCCCCCATCTCTCTAAACAAAGCTAGCATCTCTTCAGATAAGTCTTCACTGTCAGTATCCTCCTCCAAAACTGTAATTATCGCCGAGAAAAAACCGTCACTGTCAGCCTCCTTTTCCAAAAATACAATCACTCTCTCAGACAAACAACCACTGATTATACCCCCCCCCAAAATAGCAGCCTGTGTAGTGGATAATCAGTCAATAAATAGTCAGTTAAAATTAGACAACCAGTTAGCCTCATTATCTCCCTGCATTGATTCGTTAGCAACTCTTTCCCCCTATCCCCTCATTAATGTCTTTCCCCCCCATAAACCCTCTTTTTCTCCTTCTTCTCCCACCGGTGAGGGTTTTGTTTCCCTGGGTAACACATCCTCTTTGAAATCCCCATTTGGCAGTCAGGCTTTTGTATATTCTGATGAGTATTTAGCATTAATAAATGATAGCAGCAGTAAAGTTGCCCCTTCAGACAATCAGTCACCACTAGTATCCCTTTATAATAACCAGTCAGCATTAGTGTCTCTTCCCAACAGCAAGGGTGATAATAGGCGGTTATTGGCGTTTCCCTCTTTCCCTCCCAACCAATCCAAATTGGCATCAGTTTCTTACCCTTCTACCGTCAAGACAATCACCCTGGCAGACAGTAAGTCAGCTAAACCATCAGGATTTCCCAATGAAAACCTATTGGCTAGTGTTTCTCCTCTTTCCACGGCTAAAAAACCTTCGTCAACTTTACCATCCCCAGTAAGTGTTTTTGGCTTGCAGCCTAGTTATACCACTTTTACCCCAGACAACCAATCAGTCTTAATTTTTCCTGGTGGCAATTCAACTTTTCCCTACAATCAACCATCAGCTAGTATTTCTATTACCCCGTCTTTTCTTTTCTCCCCTAACAAGACAACTATTTTTTCAAACAATAACCTTTTCAACGGCAACTACGGGATTGGGGTAATTTATGCCAATAAGTCAGACAGTAAATCGACGTCAGTATTCCCCTCTAGCAATTCAATTATTCCCTCAGATAAACCATCAGTTGGTGTATCCTTTGGCAACAATCGGCTAATCACATCGTCTACCTCTGTTTCCCCCAGAAAGACAACTGATAAGACAACTACTGCTTCAGACAACTACTCCGCCAACAATAATATAAATCCCCTCCCTGGCAACAACAAGATTATCCCTCTGGCTAGCCAGTGGCTTTGGAGGCATCCTGATGGGGATATGACTGCTTCTTCCAATAGCCACAGTAAATCAGTGTCAGTATTTCCCCTTGACAATTCCAACACCCCCCTCCCCCCGCCGCCTCCTACTAATCCAACCACTTCGGATAATCCTGTAATGTCGCTGTTTTACCCTAGCCTTTTAGGCATCACTGACAAGACAACCATACCCCTAGAAAAGCTACTAGTTATCCCCCCCAACCGGTTAACTATACCATACTCCGGGAAAAACCCAACTATATTGTCATTGTCTGAATTGCTTGATAGTCAACCCCCATTA
>DVEF01000095.1 GCA_015295805.1 Geminocystis sp. M7585_C2015_104
AAAGGGAGTTGTTAAAATTAGCCGCCGATAGCCAAGCCAATTTACAGGTGGCAGAAACAGGGGATATTGTCTATGTGTTTCCGCAAAATTTTAGGACAATTCTGAGGAATAAATACTGGCGACTGCGATGGGAAAAATGGCTGAAAAAAGCATGGGACATTATATTCTACCTAATTCGGATTTCTTTCGGCATTATCTTGATAACCTCTATAATAATCATGTTGATAGCAATAGCCGTAATCATCATAGGAATAAGTAGCGGTGGAGGAAGAGACAATGAAAACAGGAGAAATGGCGAAACAGCCAATTGGGCAGGAGGAGTGTGGTCTCTGCCGAGGATTTGGATTATGCCGGATTTCTTTTGGATATTTACTGGAGAATATGAGGAAAGATTCTACGAAAAAAGAAGGGAAATTGAATCAGGCAGTGGAAGCGGCCGGCTAAATTTCCTGGAGTCGATTTATTCTTTCCTGTTTGGAGATGGCAACCCAAATAAGGATTTGGAAGAAAAAAGATGGCAGTATATAGCAGCAGTAATAAGAAACAACAATGGGGCAATAATTGCAGAACAAATAGCCCCCTATTTGGACAACATTGATATTAGCAAAGAGACGAGTGAGGATTATATTCTACCAGTGTTAATTCGCTTTAATGGCTATCCGGAAGTCAGCGAAACGGGTGAAATTATCTACTACTTCCCAGAATTACAGGTGACGGCATCGGAAAGGGAAAAGATGGAAATACCCCCCTATTTGAGGGAAAACCTATGGCAATTCAGTATGGCCACAAGTGGACAAAAAATGGCGGCCATTGGCCTAGGAGGGGTTAATATTATTCTAGCTCTAATGTTGGGCAGCCTATTAACCCCAGGGGTGGTAGAACAGATGGGGGGTTTTATCGCCTTTGTGAATTCTATCTATGGCATACTCCTAACCTATGCTATAGGCTATCTCGCCATTCCCCTCATTCGTTATTTGTGGCTACAAAGACGTAACCGGAAAATTACACAAAGAAATCAACAAAGGGAAAGACAAGCTTATCTACTCAATACTTCTTCACGGTTGCAACAAAAGATTCTATATGCTAGAAACTATGGGCAACAAAAAATCCTGACGGCAGGGGACATGGTATATTCTACCGAAAAGGATATACTAGAACAAACTATAGAAAAACTGGATGGCAATGGGGAAGAGTCTTAGGGAGATTGGTTGCCGCCGATGGAACTGTTTTGGGGGAAAAAGATGCCAGAATCCCAAAGATGAGTATAACGGATACCTAAACCAAACCCAAACCCACCAAAGCCAAATACCGTGGAGGTAATAAGAAGAAAATAACAAAGGGCAAGTCTACGATTGTTGGCATCTTTGGCGGCTTTTTTTGCAGGGGAAGAAGACTGGGAAGGCTGATGTTTTTTCGCCACAGGGGGGATTTCTAATTTAGGAGATTTTGACATAATATTGGGGATTACGGTTACTCTTTTCATGATTTCCAGCAAAAAGATTACTCAATCGATCGCTATAATACATCACACTCGTGCTCATGGGTGAATTATTCCGGATTAGGGATTGGGAGTGGGAGGTGGAGCTTTATGATTGTAAACCAGTACATGGGGATTAGGGAAGGGGATATTTACGGAGGAGATAGTCTATAGCTTCCTGGCGGGAGTGGATAAGGCCATCTAAAAACAGGGCGCGGATTTCCTCTAACATCTTCTTGAAGGCTTTTCCAGGCTTGTAACCTAACTGTTTTAAGTCATCGCCATTAAGGGGCGGTTTCCGTTGACGCCAGTGCATTAAATAATCCCAAATACAACGTCTAATGAGTTTATCACTTTGGAGAGCGACCAGTATTAAAGTGAGGGGGGGATAGTTATCAAGACAGAAGACCTTTTCACTTATCCTCTCACAGGTGGGTAGGATTTTATGGATTGTTTCCCTGTCGGCAGGTAAACAACGAAGACGTTGGATACTGTCTTGGGGCAGTTGTAAACTCTCAGCCACATTTACCCCCTCGGGGAAACTAGCTAGGATGACCTCCAAACGTAACAGCCAGGGGGAAACAGCAGTAGAAGGGGGTAGAGTTTGATACAATTTCAACCAGCGCTCAAGAAAACGGAGTTGCCACCAAACAGTGGGGGTAAGCTGGCAATGACGATGGATACAACGCAACGCACCAATTTCCTGAAGCAGTCTTAAAGCAGACTGCCAGTAGGGGGCGGAGAGAATATAATACAATTCTGTCCGTAGACGGGTGGTTAAGGCGGGAAGTGGTTTGTTTTCCAAGGAAACCCTCTCAAATACGCCGCAGTGGATGGCATAGTCCATGTATCTGCGAGTCTCTTCTTCTATTGTGAAGTTAAGCCTTACGGCAAAACGTACAGCCCGATAAATTCTGGTAGGATCTTCAATAAAGCTATTGGGATGTAAAACCTTTATCCTCCTCAGACGCAAATCCCTGACGCCACCAAAGAAATCCAATAATTCACCAGAATTAGGGGAAGTGAGACGCACCGCCAGGGCATTTATGGTAAAATCCCTTCTATACAAGTCTTGACGGATAGAACTAGATTCTACCTCGGGATTGGCAGCAGGATAAGGATAAAATTCCGTGCGCGCCGTGGCAATGTCCACCCATAATGAGCCCAATTCTGGATCTTTATGCCATAATAGGGCAGCCGTTTGAAATTCTCCATGAACACTCATACGAGCCTGGGGATAGATTTTTCTCAATGCTTTAGCTAAATGCACACCGGCTGCGGGGGTTGTCGCCTGGTGATAACCGTCCACTACTAAGTCAACATCTTGTAGATACACAATCTCTTTATCCTCACTGAGGAGTAAATCCCTAACCGCGCCACCGACAAGATACAGGTGCCATCCCTGTTGTTGGGCGCATTCCGCCGCTGCTTGTAGTAGTCGCCAGAGTGGGGGAGAAAGTTTATTAGCCAGGGAGAGGAGAAGACAGGAAACCATGGGGAGATTGGAGGGGGAATGGGAGGGCCGTAGATGAGGGTGACAGGAGTGGAGATGACGCAAAACATCGGTGCGGGTGACGATGCCTACTAGTTTTCCCCCTTCCATCACCGGCAGTCTGCCGATGTCATTTTCCACCATCAACTGTTCTATTTCTGGTAAAGTGGTATTAGGATGGATAACATGGACATTTCTCGTCATATAGCCCTTTACCGGAGCATGGGCGAAACCGTGGTGTAAAGCCAAATCGATATCTCGACGGGAAATAATACCTACCAGTTGCTGTTGGGAGTCTACTACTACTAATCCCGAATGTCCATATCTCAGGAGTATCCTCTGTGCCTCGGCTATGGTGGTATCTGGTAGAATGGTGCGCACGGGGTAAGACATCAAATCCTTGGCAGTTAGGGGGGTGGGTATTGCCTTTTTTACCCGGTAGACTACTCTTTCCAGGATTTCCTTGGGGTTATGACAGCGTATGGTGAGGGAAGCGGCACTTTTATGACCCCCTCCTTGGAATTCTAGAAATATTTGGCCTAAGTTGACACTTTCCACACTGCTACGGCCGATTATTGTCAATTTTCCTGGTTTTCCGTTTTTGGCGCCGTAATAATGGGCAAAGAGGAGAATATCGGTTTCGCTCAAATCACGGATGCGGCTGACGAAGGTGGACAAACCAGGGATATAATGGGGAGTGCAAACCAGTATCCAGCCGATGGTATAACCGTGGATGGTTATAGTTTCCAGATTTTTGAGGGCACTGGGCAATAATTTTCTCAGATTTGGTGCTATTGTAGGCTCTACAAATTCTGCCAAGACTTTTAGATTGACACCCTGACTCATTAACCAAGCCAAAGCCGACGCATCCCGAGGGGTGGTTTGTTCAAAAGTAAGTGAGCCTGTGTCTACGTGGATCCCCAGCGCCATAGCAGTGGCCTCTATACTATTCAGGCTGAGGGATTTTTGTTGCAAAAGTTCACAAATAATAGTGGTACAGGCACCGACTTTTTCTATATACTTGACCACAATGGGGGTTTTTTTGTCATTATTCAGAGGCGGGGTTAAATCCTCTGTCTCTTCGTGGTGGTCATAGATAACCACTGATTCTATATTGTCTAATTGTAGCCATTCTTGAGCCTTGCCGAGACGTTGAGGTTTCTGAGTATCCACCACCAAAAGACGACGGAGAAACAGGGGATTAACGCTACGAAATTCCACTAGGGGAAACTCATCCCGGTGAAGGCTTAAAAATTTTGTGACGGAGGGATGTGCCCCATTTACCAGTAGTATTTTCGCCCCGGTATAGAGTTTGGTCAAACCGACGGCGGCCCCTAGGGCGTCAAAGTCGGCGTTTTGATGACATATTATTAAGTCCATGCACCATTAATTACCATTTAGTGATAAACAGTTATAATCGGATGGAAAAGCAGTATCATATAGGAGTATATATGACGCAAACCCTAACGGCAGAAGAGGTTTTCCGCAAAGCCTACGAGAATCGATACGTCTGGGATGAGAATTTCCCCGGATACACCTGTGACATCACACTCAAAACTCCAGAGGGTACTTATACTGGAAAAGGTCAAATCACGCCCGATCTTAAGTATAGCGTTTCTGGCATTGAGGATGGGCCGGCCAAAAAGGGGATGGAGCAACAACTGTGGGAGATTACCATTCACCGGGTAAATGATAGCTTTGAAAAGGCCCATGGAGAAAACACCTTTTCCTTTGGCCAAACTGATGCGGATGGGGCGGTAGAAATTCTTGTGGGTGGGGCTGCTGCCGGTAACAAATACAAGGTCAAGGACAATGTTGTCACTCTAGTTTACCGCAAGGTTGGCAACTTGTATGTTACCATCAACACCTTTGAGGTTTTACACACAGAAAAAGGCTATTTATCTGTTGCCTATGATTCCGTCTACACAGATGTGGAAACTGGGAAGCAAAGGGGACCAAGGAGTATTTTTCGGGATAAATTTGAGAAAATAGGCGACTACTATATCTTAACTAATCGTCAGATAACAAAGGAAGAAAACGGGAAAACGTCAGGGACAGAATATACCTTTTCCAACATAGTTTTGGGAACATAAAATTCCTAAATTAATATTTAGATATCACGCTGTTTATCTGCCGCATAACAGGTAGCGGCGTGTTTTTTTTTATTATTTCTTCTTATTTATTCCTTGCTCATTGACAGTAAAAGAGAGGAACATTTTGGGGGATAATTACTGTCACAATCAAACCACCGACACACCAACTAATGAGTCAATTTTCCCATGACGAGTTTGTAAAAGAATATATTCCCCTGTTGTATTCAGAATACGGGGAAGTGAAAGCCGGGGCAACCCTTAGCAGCCAGAGACAGGAGATAGACATTCTCTTTTATCCTAACAAGCCCCTTCCCTCTTTTCTCGGCCTGTTGGGAAGGATAGTCTTCGACTGTACAGTTTTGGAAGTATACCGCAACCCGGTAGTAGGAGAACAAATCCGCAGTTGTCTGGGAAAATTAATAGAGCTACATAATAGCCAAAGAGGACAGGCAAGACTAGACAATAGTTCCACAAAAACTCTGGCCTTCCTTTGGATAATTACACCCACCATTTCAAAGTCAATACTCAAACAATTTGGGGCTTTTTCACCACAGGGATGGGAAAGGGGGGTATATTTCCTGCCACCTGGGTTAAATACCGGCATTATTGCCATCCACCAGCTACCAGTGACAGATGACACTATCTGGTTGAGAATTTTGGGAAGGGGAAAAGTACAACTCGAAGCCATAAGAAGGCTACAACAATTCCCTTCTTCCTCCCCCTACCGGGAAGAGGTACTAGAATTGGTCTATGGCTTGTTGGCTAAACTGGAAACCAGAGACAAAAGCAAACAAGATAAAGGAGAGGAGGAATTAATTATGACTTTGAGAAGCCTTTTCCAGGAAAAAGTTACCCAAATCCGACAACAAGGGTTACAAGAGGGCTTGCAACTGGGAAGACAACAGGGGGAAAAACAAATAATCCTGCGTCAACTTGCCCGAAAGTTGGGGGAAATTCCCGAACCATTGAAGGAGAAGATAACGGCTTTACAGACAGAAAGACTAGAAAGACTGGCAGGGGATTTGTTGGAGTTTAATAGCCTGGAGGATTTAACAAGCTGGCTGGAAAAACAATGAGTCAATTTCCCCATAAGCCAAAAGCTATTTCTGGGAACTAACAATTAATCACCTGGTGGTAGAGTTGGAGGATTTTTTGTGCTTTATTAGGCCAAGCAAATTCTCTTGCTCTTGAGATTGCTCCCTCGGACATTTTCAATCTTGTTCCCTCATTTTCTAGCAAAAATTCTATTTTTTCTGCCAGTTGTTGAATTACATATTGTCTGGAAATTGGCTCTATTTTAAAGCCCGTTTCTTCAGTCACGTATTCGCCAATACCGCCATTATTAACAACAATACAGGGCAGTCCACAAGCCATTGCTTCTAACACCACAGCCCCTCCAAATTCCCTTACCGAGGGGAAACAGAAAATATCGGCCATTTTGTAAAACTGGAGGACCTTTGGCCAAGTGACCCATCCCGTAAATTGGACTAGGTTTTCCAGATTTAGTACTTTCACTAACTTTTGAAGGTAATTTTTCTCCTCCCCATCCCCCACTATGATTAGAGAAATTCGTTTTTTCCAGTGGATTTTTAAGTTAGCAATTGCCCTTATTACCATATCCGCCCCTTTGTATGGTACAAGCCTTCCTACAAATAGAATGTTGATTTTCTCATCGTTTTTTTTTTCTGCTCCTTGGTTGATAAAAGAAATCCTCGCTGACCCCATTTTCATACAGCAGTACCATTCTGTCATCAGGAAGATTGAATGTCTCTTTTAGCATGTTTAAGGTATAAGTGGATCCAGCTAGTATCTTAGTAGCTTTTGTGTAGGTTTCTCTGTATCCAGGTACTACAAATCTGCCTATATCTCTCAAAAAATTGAGGCTGGCATTTTCTTTTTTTGCCACCTCGGAAAAGCCTGGGGGAAAGGGCAAACCCCCATTAACTGGTCCAAGAATGAAGGGAATTTTGGACTTGAGACAGGCCTTTATCACTTTAAAGGGGTATCTGGGTATCACGGGGGTTATACCATGGACAATATCATATTTCTTTTCAGCAATAGCCTGTTTGAAATGCTGATAAACTTTTTGGTTAAATTCTGCATAAACGGGATAAGTAAGAGCATGACGGAGCGGCCAGTTTACACCTCCTCCAGTTTTAGAAGATATAATAGAAGCTAGTCTGTAATACATGCTAATAAATCGGCTCTCGTTAGTGTAAAATATCTTGCTGTGGTCTATATCTTTTTGTTTTTCCAATGCCCTTTTATTTCTCTGGTGAGTAACTAAAGTAACATCTGCCAGCCGGCTAATTTCTCGGTAGAATTGATAGCCCTCCAGAGGTACAGAAGATAGTTCTGGATTACACTGTTCAATGACTAATAAAACCCTTAACCTGTCCCGGCGATTATCCATGAAGCTACTGCTAAGATGAAGTTACAATTCTGTTGTTATTTTAACTGGCAGGCAGATAAAGCTGAGCCGCGAATGAGAATATATCTACCATGATTAAGGGAAAATAAAAGGAATAAAAAAGCCGATTTTATTCCCCTTTTTATTTCCCGAAATATCACAATGCAGTGTCATAAAAGACCAATTATGACATGGAGTCTGAGGCATTGGAAAACGCTAAGGGATGTTCTCCCGGGGTAATAGCCTCGAAAAAAAAAATACTACTTAAGGACTTGACAAAAAGAGAAATGTATGTTTTCATGGAGGGGAGGATAAGAATGGGGGTAGTGTGGTCATTCTCGGGGGCAGGGACATTTCTAGCTGATGGGCAAGTTGGAGGAGCAGGGAGTCCTGGGCCGGTTTAGCCACCAATTGGATGCCAAGGGGGAGTCCATCAGTGGTAAAACCAGTGGGGAGAGAAATAGCGGGTTGTCCGGTGGCGTTGAAGGGGGGACAGGGGTTAATCCAACGGATAATCTCAGAAAGGATTTCCTCTGGCGGTTTTTCGGCCCAGGCGCCTATTTTGATGGGAGGGGACAGGTAAGTGGGTAACAGTAGAATGTCAAATTCTTGGAAAAAGGAGAGTATTTGGCGGGAAATCTGATGCATTTGTGCCAAAGCCCTCAGGTAGGTGCCTAAATCGGGGGCGTTGGCTAAGAGCCACTGATTCATGGGGCTGAGAATGGAGGGGGAAATCTGTAGAGCTGCAAGGGTGGACTGCCAAATGAGTCTAAAGGGTTCCACCAGGGGGGTAAAATCGGGAGAGACGGGAATAATTTGATGCCCCATACCCTCCAAAATACGGGCAATGGACTCCACCTCTTGTTGTACTGAGGGGTGGGTTGTAGTTGAGGGCAAAACGGAGGTGGTAAAGGCGATTTTAAGGGATGAGGGGGGTTGAGAAATAGAATCCAAAAAGGGAGTGGGAGGACTAGGCAGCCAGTAGGGATCCCCTACCACATAACCGCTGAGGATGTCAAGGAGGGCGGCACTGTCGGCTACTGTGCGGGTGAGACAACCATGGGTGGCAATACCGCCGGGATATTCTCCAACTGGTGCATTAGATATACGCCCCCGAGATGGTTTCAGTCCCACTATACCACAACAAAAGGCGGGACCGCGAATGGAGCCACCTCCGTCAGATCCTGGTGCCAGGGGTAACAAGCCAGCGGCCACTGCGGCGGCTGCCCCCCCTGATGAGCCTCCTGCGGTGTGTTCTAAATTCCAGGGGTTACGACAGGGTGGTAAACCGGGGGATTCTGTGTAGGGGAGAGTGCCAAATTCCGAGGTGGCGGTTTTGCCTATGATAATAAAACCGGCGGCTTCTAGTCTTTTGGTGATTTCCTCTGAATAAGTGGCAACTTGTTTTCTGGATTGCAAAAGGGCATTGCCATAACCGGTGGGCATCCCCTCTACGGCATATAAGTCCTTTATAGCCGTGGGTATGCCGAAAAAAGGCGGCAGGGAGGACCTGTCTTTTGTTTTACCTATTATTTCTGTTTGTAGTCTAGCTTTGGCCAATGCCCCCTCTAAGTCTATATAGGCAAAACAACCTAGAGATTCCGCGTACTTTTCTATCCTACTGATATAACACTGCAACAATTCTAGAGGAGACAAGTCTTTTTTTCTGATTAAATCTGCTAGTTGTAATGCGGAAAGCTCTGTTATTTCCTCTCTTTGCATCTATTGATACCCCGAACGAATTGGTGTTAGTTTGAGCAAAAGGGAAGAAATAAAATCTTTTAGTCATAGATTAGCGGTAAAAACCAGCCATTCCCTCCAAGTGGGGTTGGACTTTTATGCGAACTAAAACACAGGTGAGATTATCATGGCCATTTATTTGATTGCCCAGGTCAATGAGTTGGGATGCCCCCTCATCTAAACTGGCCCTGGAACTGATAAGAGGCAGAAGGGTTTTCTCCCAGTGGTTTTCTAGCAAATTGTTATCATAGAGGCCATCAGAACACAAAACAAGGAGGGTGTCCTCTTTGATGTCAAAAAATTGGATTTCTGGGTGGACATGGCTACTATCCCTTGGGCCAAGGGCCTGGGTTAGCTGATGGGCGTCGGCGCGGCCATAGGCGATTTCTGGTTCTACCCCCTGCTGTATTTCCATTTGAGCTACGCTGTGATCTCTGGTCAACTGTTCCAAACCCCACTTCCTGGTAACCCGATAGACGCGACTATCGCCTACGTGGGCAATGGCCACCTTGGTATCCTGCAGCAAAACCATAGCCACGGTAGTACCCATGCGTCCGGCCCCCACTTGACCCTTATTCTGGTTGAGGGCAAAAATAGCATCGTTGGCCATTAGAATCCCCTTGCGGATAGTTTCCTCAGAGGGCAATTGATTTTCCGTCCAGTGTTGTTCAAAATAGCTGGTCAGGAATTGTACAGCGGCAGCACTAGCTACTTCGCCACTAGCATGTCCTCCCATGCCATCACAGACAATATACAACCCCCTAGCACTGACATATGTTCCTTTGGTAGTCTCCGACTTGCGGATGGAGGTTTCCATGGCAAAGTAGTCCTCGTTGTGGGTACGACGACGGCCGACGTCACTTAGGGCGGCATCTGCGACACTGAAAAGACGCATGGGGAGGACTAGAGTGGGTTGCTCGTCGCCTTCTTCGGGGAGGTTGACGCGGGTGGCCTCTACAGAGGCCGCTTCTTCTCCTCCCATGGCTTCGGCCACCGTTTTTAACACATCGTCTTCAGAGGGAATATTTAACGATTCTTCTTCGAGGAAGGATTCGATTTCCAATTGTTGGGAAAACCCATCCAACTCTGAGCGTAGTTGCTTAGCGGATTCTATAACCCCTGATTCGATTTTGGTCATCAACTCCTCAATCCAGGTTTGGTATTTCTCGTCCAAATCCAGAAGCAAGTCGGCCCAGGTTTGTACTAGTTGTCGCAAAAGGGGTGGGTTTGAGGCGGCATCCAGATAAATCCTATCCAAAAGGAGATTTTCTCCGTCTTCAGTCTTGAGGTTTTCCAACACCAGCAGGCTGTTACGGCAATTGAGTTTACTGAAGACTCGCCACAGTTTAACCATGTGTTTTAGCAAGTCCAAAACCTGTTGGGGTTTAGGTGGTTGCTGCTGCCAGTATTCACTGAGACACCGGGCATTACTGTGTTGGCCTATTATGACAATTTCTTGGTCTGATTCTTTATCTAGCCAGGCATCCAGTAGTTCTGGTACAGTGGGGTTATGTTCCGCCAGGGTAAGGTAAATAAAGGCCAATTCTGGAATCCCAGCTTGTTTAAGACTTTCTTTTTCAAAATCATCAATAGTCTCCAAATTCTGATCCAAAATGGTTTTAGCCGAGGGATCTGTGTCCAGGACAGGGATGCTAAAATACTGACGGTTGTCCACGGTGGCGTAGGGAGAAAGGGAGGAGGGGGGGAGGGGCGCCGCTAGGGTATATCGTTGGGAGGAGTCGCCGGGGAAGGGAAAGGGGATACGAAGGGGTTTACCCAGGGGGCAGGAGATAATTCCTTGATAGGTATTTGTTTCTGTGCTGGCGGGCATAGGAGTACTTCCAACTATTTACTAATTCACCTATTATAGGAGCAAGGGGGGGGGGGGGGATTAGAGATGGGGGGGAAGGAGGAGTGGGGAAAAAAGGCCCCCCGGAGAGGGTTAAAATCGGGGCATGCCGAGCCGGGGATGGATTGGATTTGCCCTATCTCCATTTTTAATCTTACTGGTCTGCTGGACGGCGAGGGGCTTTACATTTCGTAAAATATCGTCTTGTTGGGGCTTCCCGGGGGGAAGAGAGCCACGATATGCCCTGATAGAAGCCTGTTTGATTGGGATTTTGTCTGCCTTGGCGGCCTTAGTGCTAAAAGGGAGCCCAACCCGTTGGACTCTTATGGTTTGGAATTGGTATCCCATTAGGGCGCCTTTTTTGTTCTACTAGTCTAGAGTTCATTTTGGGGCCCTTTGGCGAGGCTCTTTGGCTGGTGAAGACTTTTTGCCCCAGTGCTGCTATTGTCCGTCTAACTTTATTACTCCTGTAATATAACATTTTTGTATTTTAAAGTAATAAAAGATATCCCTGGGGACGATTTTGGCATTGGGCGCGGTATTAACCCTAGGACTGTGAATATATTGGAGCAGCGGCCGGAAAGTCAACTCTTCCCAATTGGTCTCAAACGGTTTATACCGGTATGTGGGATTGACAGGACTGGGCTTGGGGAGAGCCTTCCCGTGATGCAACAGGGCTCATTTGGTACGCTGGGAACTTTTCTATGATGAAGACGTCCTGCAAACCTGGGCAAATAAATGCATGGCTTTCGCTCCTATATAGGGAGGTAGTTATGCAGTGGCAGAGAATTAGCAGATTAGTGGGCTTCTTGCTGGCCGGTTTGGTTAGTGCGTCACCTGCTTTGTCTGCTCCAATAGACATTATTCTTTACACAGGTGGGGACGACTTAAGGGGCGGCAGTTTCTTTAATTTTTACATCAAGCTTCAGGGTCAACCCCTGCGTCAGTTCAGAGATGTCAATCGTAGGGCTAACTTGCCAAACGGATCCCTAAATCGCTACCGGTTAGATTTACCCGAACTTACTTCTCCCGATCAGGTAGAGTACTGCGAGATTGAGCATGTAAGCCAAGAAAGTTTTCCCCAGACTGCAGACAACTGGAATCTCGACATGGCAATTGTTCTCTTTCGCCCCCAAGGACGAGGGCCATCGGTTGTCCTCTGTGAAAGGCTAAGTCCTCACCGGTTTACTGGTGCTAGTCGCAGATTAGTTATGCAAAGAGCTTTCTAACTCTCTAGTTTCTCTCAAGAGCTTCCTTGATGACAATACCGTTGTTTTATGACAAACGACCTTGACTCCAGGGGGATTCCAAGCAGGCTAGCAATAATGCAACCATTATCTACCTGGTATCTACCCGGGAATCTCCCCTCCTCTTCCTGGGCTTGTACTGGGTTTTGAAGAAAAACTCTAGAGTAATCAAGAAACAGTGGGCAGTTTGGTTAGGAAAAGTTATAAGTTGGGTTTAAAGGCGAATCGGGTGGGCACATCAGAATATTCGGGATTGAAACACACTATGGATGTGTGGTCATGAGGCTTTTGCAGTGGCGTTTCACCAAACCCTTGAAGCAACTTTCTAGGGTGTCATTGGGTGCTGGGGTGTTCCTATGGTTGTTCACTCTGCCCGGTAACAGTAGCGCGGCAAAAACTTTCCAAATATACGATGTTTCACTTTCTGCGCGTGTCATGCACGCAAGACCCGTAACCTGCGGACGCCCCACCCATGCCAGCAAATCGCTGGTTGTCATCGCCGTGGATAGAGACACACGTATTCTTTCCCCAGATGGGAGGCAAATACATCTTCGCCAGCTTCGGCCTGGTATGCATGTCCGCGTTAGGGGCGAGCAGACCAGTCCAGGAAGTATTCTTGCTGCTGAAGTAAGGCTAGCTAAAGGGGAAAATTTAATATGTAACAAGCAGATATAATGCTATATCCCTTGCCTAACAACCTTTGAGGATTATCATCTACAAAAGCAATCTCTGTAGTACCGTGTTTCAGCGGGCAGGGTTGGCGCACAATTTTCCCGCCCTTGGCCTTAATTTTTTCACAGGTGCCGTAGGTGTCCTCGAATCCCAGTCGTAGTTGTTTTGCCCCCATTTGTAAGTCAGTTAAATTGCGGCAATCTTTTAATCTTTGTAATAAAAAGAATCTGGGCAAGTTCCTCTCCCCGGTTACTCGCCCAGAAATTAAACACCACGGTTATGATTGTTGCTTTGCTACCAGAAGCTCAGAGACAGACGGGCTGTGGAGTCTCCCAGCGATTGAGGGTTTTCCCGATTACCGCCAATTGTTGCATTAATTCGGAAAATGCCTGTGGAGTCAAAGACTGAGGGCCGTCAGAAAGGGCTTTGGAGGGATTGGGGTGTACTTCTATCATCAAGGAGTCGGTTCCCGCTGCTACGGCCGCCATAGCCATACTAGGTACAAATTCTGCCTTGCCGGTGCCATGACTGGGGTCGATCATGATAGGCAGATGAGTAATTGAACGTAATACTGGTATTACTGATAGGTCGAGGACATTACGAACGTACTCGGAATCAAAGGCGCGAATGCCTCTTTCGCAGAGGATAACATTAGGGTTGCCGGCGGCAAGGATATACTCGGCGGCCATTAGCCATTCGGTTATGGTAGCAGACATCCCCCGTTTAAGCAAGACAGGTTTAGACTGTCTCCCCACCTTTTTCAGCAGGGAGAAATTCTGCATGTTTCTAGCGCCTATTTGAAGGATGTCGGCGACTTCTGCAATTTTTTCCAAGTCGGCAGCGTCCATCACCTCAGTGACTACCCCCAGGCCAGTGGCTTCCTTGGCGGCTGCTAGTAGTTCCAGGGCACTCTCGCCGTGTCCTTGGAAGGCGTAGGGAGACGTCCTAGGCTTGTAGGCCCCCCCTCTCAACAATTTGGCTCCCGCCTGTTTTACCCTTTTGGCGGTTTCTATGATCATTTCTTCATTTTCTACCGAACAGGGGCCAGCCACTACTACTACAGGATGCCCCATACCGAACACCACATCACCATTTGGGGTGGGCACTACCACTTCGCTGGGTTGTCCATGACGGAATTCGAGGCTAGCACGTTTGAAGGGCTTTTCTACCCTCAAGACACTCTCTATCCAGGGGCTAATCTCCTGGATGTGTTCGGGGTTAAGGGTGGCCGTTTCGCCTACCAGGCCGATAACCACCTTGTGTTTGCCCACTATCTTCTCCGGTGTCAACCCCCAACCGGCTAACTCTTCGCTCACCCTTGTGATTTCTTCTTCGGGGGTTCCTACTTTCATTACTACAATCATACTGACAAACCTCTGTTAGCTAGTTTAGTCCGCTAAAATACTGGTCAATTTATCGAGGGGTTCATGGCGGTAGCCGGCGACTACTGCTACTACCACTGGTTGCAGTTCCCCTGTCTTCCCAATTGTTTACTATATTAGTCCTTGTTCACGGCTTTTTGACGATGTTCTCGCCAGGCCGACACGAATCTGCCAAAATTGAGCTTAAATTCCGACCATCCCCACCAACTGCCCACTCTGTCTTCATCCCAACTGGCAGAAAAAATCCCATAACTGAGGCCCAACACCCCCAGCCCAAACAGGCCCAACGTCACCAATAAAACCGCCGTGTTGGGCACTTTAAACCATTCCTGGGACACCAAGGCATAAAAAACGAAAAAAGAAAGAACCCCCATACTAGTGGGGACTCCACTGAACAGTGCCATTCTTCTTACCATTCTTTTGCTTACCACCTCAGGGATGCCGTAGGTGAAGCGGTTGTACCGGTGTTTACTTTTTTCTTGTGCTACCCCGACATTCTCCCTTTGACTTTTGGTCGGGCTGCCAGCCTTTTTGTCTCCTGCTTTTCTTTTTTTGTTGCTTTTCGGCTCAAAGGGTAATGAATTTTTAGTATTAGGAGATGACATGGTCTTTAGTGGACTATGGAAGTGGATTTTAACCACGGATACCCAGTTGTTGGATTAGTTGTTGATGTTGTTGTGGATTTTTTCTTCTGAGGTAGTCTAACAAACCCTTTCTCTTACCGATGAGTTTCATTAACCCCCGGCGGGAAGCGAAATCTTTTTTATTGTTTTTCAGGTGTTCGCTGAGCCGATTAATTCTCTCCGTAAGCAAGGCGATTTGTATGGGGGATGAACCGGTGTCAGTCCCGTGAATTTGATACTTGTTAATTATCTCCTGTTTTTGCTCTTGGGTCAGACTCATTTTTTCCTTTCTGGCACACAAAACCTAAAACACTGTGATCTAGGATTATATCACATATTATGGTCAGGCGGTTAGGGTGCAGGGATGTAGTAGGGGGTTAGGACGTGGGGGGGTTAGGATGTGGGGTAGACGAGGGGTTGTTGTCATCCTGTTTCCCGGGATAGTCGAACTTGTAGCCCACACCGCGAATGGTAGTAATAAACTTGGGATGGGAGGGATCTTCTTCTATTTTGCGACGAATCTGGCCGATATGCACATCTACCACCCGATTGTCACCCATTGGTGTACTTTGCCATACTTGTGCTACCAATTCCTCTCTTGTCCACACCCGATTTGGATTGCAGGCCAGAAAGTATAATAAGTCAAATTCCAAGGTTGTCAATACCACTGGATTTCCTCCCACGGTGACTTCTCTGGTGACAGGATTGATGGAAAGTCGACCAAAATCCAACACTTTAGACTTGGTTTGTTTTAAAGGGAAATTGCGTCTTCTTCTTAGAATTGCCTGCACCCTAAATTCTAATTCTTCCAGGTCAAAAGGTTTAGTAAGATAGTCATCTGCTCCAGTTAGAAAACCTTTTTTTTTGTCTTCCAAGTCGGTGCGACTGGTTAGCATTAGAATAAATACATCACTGTTTTTCTGCATCTCGGCGCAAAGATTGTAACCGAGTGTATCTGGCAGATTTATATCCAGGATTACTAAATCCGGCTGGAATTTTTTAAAGATTTCTATGGCGGTTTGTCCGTCATTAGCCGACTCGACTTGGTATTTTTTTTGACTAAGGAAACGACTGATTAAGTTGGCGATGTGAACATCATCATCCACTACAAGAATCTTGGCCGAGGTTGTTTCCATAGGGGGTTGGAAAATCTAGTTTTGCTTGCTAACACCGGTGATAGCAGTTGGCTTTTTTGTGTGTTCCGCCGCACAATATTAAACCCACTAACTATCCTACAACATCTAGCCCTATTGGTAAACAATTTGTTAACTAAAAGAGGCCATAGGGTGATTCAAATATAATGGATCTTAATACGGCTTGAAGCCAAAAAACCGGCAAAGGAGGTAACTGTTAGTATGAACAACTTGAATCCTTACGAACAGTTGGGCGTTAGGGAGGATGCTTCCTTCGAGGAAATACAACGGGCTCGCAAAAGACTACAAGAGCAGTACAGCAATAACCCCCAGGTTTTAGAGTCCATTGAGATTGCCTATGATGCCATTATTATGCAGAGACTGCGTCTGAGACAAGAGGGGAAGATAAAAGTGCCTGATCAGATTCGTTTTCCGGAAAAAATGCAGGAAAATAGGAATATACCCCCTCTTGTTGAACCCATTAATGTCCCTAGTTTTCCCGTTTTTTTAAGGGAATTATGGGAGCCTAGTTCTGGCAGAAACCTATTAATAAGCGGCCTAATTTTTCTAGTTTTAATTTACTCCGCCTTCTCCTCCGCCACGGGGGAGAATCTCCCGCTTTTTTTGACGGGGGGAGTAGCAGCCTGTCTGGTATTTTTGTTTCTGAAGACCAGGCTTTTTTGGCGAGCATTCTTCGTCACTTTTATCAGTTTTATTGCCTCTGTTGCCGGAGGTTATTTGTTATTTCACCTAATAGCCAATACGGGCCTTCAGTTAGGCATTTCGGCGGACGCTTTTGCTACATTATTTACCCTGGTAACTATGTGGTTTGTGGGTAATTTTCTCCGCTAAATACGCTAAAAACGCCAATATAAATTATCCCTTTTTTTACTGGTGAATAGAACCATCGGGCATGATGGCGCCTTGTAGATTGCAATCTTCAAGGTTAGCCCCCATCAAATTTGCCCCTTGTAAATTGGCCTTTCTCAAATCTGCATGAGAAAGATTGGCATATGTTAAAGAGGCGCCCATCAGATTCACTTTCCTTAAGTCCGCACTAGTAAAATTGACATAACTAAGATTTGCCTCTGCCAAATTGGCCCGTTGTAGTTTTGATTTTTCCAGGTTACTTCCTTTCAAATCCGCTTGATAAAAATTGGCTCTTTTGAGATTGGCATTGACGATATTGGCTTTTACCATTCTACTCCCCACGAAAGAGGCCCTGGCAAAATTACTCCTATTTTTCTTCTCTTCCCCACTGAGGTTAGCAAGGGTTAAATCTGCATGTTCAAAGTTAGCTTTCCTAAAATTACCCCCTCTCAAATCCGCCCTAACCAGTTGGCTGAAGGAAAGATTTGCCCTTTCCAGATGGCTATTTCTTAAATTGCTACCCCTGAGATTACTCCCAATTAAAGTTGCCCTCCTTAAGTTAACTCCTGCTAAGTCTAGGTGTTTTAACTTAGCTTTGTTCAAATTGGCTCGAGACAGGTTTTTTCTTCCCAAAGATAGTCTCTTGTCGTTAAAATTATAGGCGGAAAAATCACATTTCACACATCTATTGCTTACTTTTATTTTTTCCACATCCCCCCTGTCATAAGCCAGAGCAGGGTAGGCATTTCTTGCATTTATAAATAGGAAGATTATCAAGAGTAATAACGCCGTTGTTTTCTTCACTTTTACCTCCATAATATATTTTTTGAAATTCTCTATTTTCTGTCTCTTATATCACACTTTTCTCAGACAATTTTATCATTTAACAAAAATTAACATATACTGGATTAGAGACTGGCTAGAAACTTTTGTGCAGGGAATGTTTCTGAGGAGATTGAATTTAAGTCACTTCCGGAATTACAGAGATGCGGAATTGTCTTTAGATAGTAGAAAGGTGATAATTGTAGGGGATAATGCCCAGGGAAAATCTAACCTATTAGAGGGGATACAATTCTTATCAACTCTCAAGAGTTATCGCACCAGCCGGGAGCAAGATTTAGTTTATAATCAACAAGGTAATGCTGAAATTGGTGCGGACATTATTCGCCATCATGGAGATTATAATTTGGGGATAAGAATTCCCGTAAAAGGGAAAAGAGAATTATGGGTAAACGGGCAAAGACTGTCACGGCATATCGATTTTTTGGGAATAGTGAATACGGTGTTGTTTTCCAGTCTTGACACAGATTTGGTTAGAAACGCGCCGGAATACAGAAGAGAGTGGCTCGACAACTTGCTGTTACAATTAGAGCCAATATACACTGCTATTCTGAGAGAGTATAACCAGGTAATAAAACAGAGAAATAGTCTTTTGAGATTGTGGAGAAATAGAGGCATAACTAACTCGGAGATGTTGGAAATGAGAATATGGGAAGAGAAGTTAGCGGAAAATGCTTGCCGGGTTATGAGGAGGAGAAAAAGGGCGATAGAAAGACTAAAACCCCTGGCCCAACTCTGGCACAATAAATTGAGTGATGAGAAAGAAAAGCTGGAAATAATATACCAACCAAATGTAGAATTTGAGGAGGAAGAGGAGGTGGAGAAAATAAGGGGTAGAATAAGAGAAAAATTAGAGATGAAAAGAAATACAGAAATTCAATTTGGCGCAACTTTAGTAGGGGTGCACCGGGACGACATTGGCTTTTTTATCAATGGGAAAAGTGTCAGACATTATGGCTCTAGTGGACAACAAAGAACTCTAGTGTTAGCCTTGAAACTGGGGGAAATACAACTGATTGAACAAGTGGTGGGGGAAACACCATTATTACTGTTAGACGATGTGATGGCCGAGTTAGATTTGCAACGCCAAAACAACTTATTACACTGTCTTGGCAGCCGTTTTCAAACCTTTATAACCACTACCCATCTCAACCATTTCTGTGACTCCATAATACAAGATGCACAAATTGTCAAGGTTGAACAGGGGCGTTTATTATACTAGTGGGGATGAAAGTGTTTTTATGTCATGGAGGTCTATTCTACAGGGTTATATTCGCCTTATGCTCTAAACTGTAAGACAAGTGTATCTCATTACACCCCAAGGGGAACGTCTTATAAAATATGGGCAAGAGGGAATAACAGAAACACAGATTGGGCAGTTTTATTCTGCAGTGCAGTTGCCTTAGTGACGTGAGGGGGGTTAGGAAAAATGCATTCCAGGCAACCAGAATCTGAATCCCAACCTTTGGAGGAGGTATTAGCAGGGGAAGAGGAAGAAAAACAGACTCCTATGAGTAGCTATAATCCCAAAAATTGTTTGATTCTGGCAGTGGATGACAATTTGTTGAGTAGGGCTCTGTTGGAGAACATTTTACAGGCAGAGGGGTACAGGACTAAAATAATGGCGGACAGCGAAGAGGTGTTGGTGTATCTAGAGTATCATAATCCCGACCTAATTTTGTTGGATTTAGTAATGCCAAAAATTGACGGTTTAAGGCTATGTAGACAGATAAAAAGTAATCCAAAGTGCAAGGATATACCCATAATTTTCATCACCGCTAGTGAAGAGAAAGAAAACCTCCTTCAGGCCTTTAAGATTGGTGCGGTGGATTATATAACAAAGCCTTTTCACCCTCAGGAATTGTTGGCGAGAGTGAGAACCCATTTAGACCTAAAATTTACCAGGGATGAGTTGAGAAAGGCCCTCAGGGAGTTAGAGAAGTTAGCCACCACTGATGAGTTAACCGGGGTAGCCAATCGTCGCCACTTTAGCAGCATAGCTGAGAGAGAATTTAACCTAGCAAAAAGACAAAAAAGACATTTTTCAATTCTGGTTTTAGATATTGACTTTTTCAAAAAAATAAACGACACCTATGGACATGCAGCCGGGGATTATGTAATCAAGTCAGTGGCCTGTTACTGTAACCAAACCATAAGGAAAGAGGATATACTAGCCCGTTGGGGAGGGGAGGAGTTTATTATCCTCTTGCCGGAGACCGCGTTACAAGACGCAGTACGGACTGCCTGTCGCCTGCGGGAGGGGATTGCCAATCTAAATTTAGAATTTGACTCTCATCCCATCGCGGTGACGGTTAGTATAGGCGTGTCCTATTTTCATGAAGCAGATGCCAGTCTAAATGATACCATCATCAGGGGCGACCAAGCCTTGTATAGGGCAAAGAATCTTGGCCGCAACGTGGTGGTAGACGAGAATGGGATTCCCTACAAACGTTGGTACGGGGATTAGAGCACAGGGGGACGTCACTGGCTCTTGTAAGAGCTTACTAAACATCCGCACTATCGTTGCCCATGTCAATGTCCAGAAAATTTGTTTTTTCCCCGTAAAAAAGGGACAATTTTTCCTTGAGACGGTGATAGGTGTCCCAGTCGGATTTTCTTTCAGCTTCCTTCATCCCCATAAAAAGATACTTGAAAGCCTCCTCACGGGCCTCCAGATAGCGGTGTTGACGCCATTTTAGGATAAAGAGACAGCCGGCATACATATCCATGAAGACATAGGCTTCCTCGGGGCGTGTCTCCATGGCCTTTTTTAGCCACTGATGGGCTGCATTATACTGCTCCAGGTGGAAACGAATGATGCCAATGAAGTAGAGACAGAGGAATTTTTCCCTTGAATCGTCTGCCAGTAGTTTTTCGAGGCGGATGAATTCCCGGGCAAACTGGTTTAGTTTTCTCCTGTTTACTACTCGTGGCGGATTGTCTTCCGAAAGGCAATCGGAGGTGAAGTACCTGTGTACTAACCGGTGGAACAACTCCCGGTTTGCCTGTTGAGATAAACTGACCATGCTAATTGTTTAATTCGGTTTTATTCATTCTAACCCATTTGCCAGTCTAGAAGAAAATCAGAAGGGAGTTTTAAGTTAAGATAAATTATGAGACGACACAGTTGAGGGGGCGATGAGGGAAAAAAGAATTTGGGTATATGACACAACCCTGAGAGATGGCGCCCAGAGGGAGGGAATAGCACTGTCTTTGACGGATAAACTCAAAATTGTGCGCAAATTGGACGAAATGGGCATTCCCTTCATCGAGGGGGGATGGCCAGGTGCCAATCCCAAGGATGTGGAGTTGTTTCGGCAGTTGCGAGTCACGCCCCCGAAGAAAGCGGAAGTGGTAGCCTTCTGTGCTACTCGTCGTCCGGGAAACAAGTGCGAACAGGATTCCCTCCTACAGGCCATTTTGGAGGCCGAAACCAGATGGGTGACTGTTTTTGGTAAGTCCTGGGACCTCCATGTTACTCAGGGACTACAGACAAGTTTAGAAGAGAACCTGGCGATGATCCAGGAAACCATTGCTTTTTTTAGACAAAGGGGGCGCCAGGTGATATACGATGCGGAACACTGGTTTGACGGTTATAAGGCCAATCCGGACTACGCCTTAGCCACCTTAAGGGCCGCCATAGCCGGTGGAGCCCAATGGCTAGTATTTTGTGATACCAATGGCGGCTGTCTTCCCCACGAAGTTTCTTCTATCATCAGTGAGGTTGTGGCCAAACTCTCCTCGGATTTGACCCACAATATAGGACTAGGTATTCATACTCATAACGATAGTGGAACGGCAGTGGCCAACGCCCTGGCGGCGGTGTTGGCAGGGGTGACAATGGTACAGGGGACCATTAACGGCTATGGGGAAAGATGTGGCAATGCCGACTTGTGTACCCTGATACCCAATCTACAATTGAAATTGGGGTATAAATGTTTGGAGGACGAGCAACTACAAAAGTTGACGGCAACCAGCCGTTATGTGAGTGAGATTGCAAACCTAGCCCCGGATGACCATGCGCCCTTTGTGGGGAAGTCAGCCTTTGCCCATAAGGGGGGCGTCCACGTGTCCGCAGTACTCCGTAACCCTGTGACTTACGAACATATTGAACCAGAAAGGGTGGGCAATGCAAGAAGGATAGTGATTTCCGAGCAGGCAGGCCAAAGTAACGTAATCTCCAAGGTGAGGGAACTGGGTTTGAATCTGGACAAACAAGACCCGCGGCTGAGGGAAATATTGCAGAAATTGAAGGATTTGGAATATGAAGGGTACCAGTTTGAAGGGGCTGAGGCAAGTTTTGATTTGTTAATTCTCTCCTGTGTGGGACTGAGAAAGAAATTCTTCACCATCAAGGGATTTCAAGTCCACTGTGACTTGTTGGCCCCAGAGGATAACTCTTCTTTTAGCCATTCCCTAGCCACCGTCAAGGTATTGGTGGACGGACAGGAGTTATTAGAAGTGGCAGAAGGCAATGGGCCAGTGTCAGCCCTGGATCATGCCCTGAGAAAGGCTCTTATGCAGTTTTATCCGGAAATAGGCCAGTTCCACCTCACCGACTATAAAGTCCGCATACTAGACGGATCAGCCGGAACTTCTGCAAAAACAAGGGTTTTGGTGGAATTCAGTAACGGCGAACAGAGTTGGACCACCGTGGGGGTTTCTACTAACATAATCACTGCTTCTTATCAGGCGGTGGTAGAAGGGATTGAATATGGTCTATTGCTCTCCCATGGGACAATCAATAACCCTGGCAAACAGCTTGCTCTGTAATACTTTGTGACACTGAGATCCGGTTTTCCTCCGTTGTATTGTTATTATTTTTCTGAACTATGACCTCTTTACCTGAATGCACTAGACACAGACTACAACGTCTACCCCTTATACCCCATGTGTGGGAGGGTGGTCGTCTTCCTGTGGAGGAACTAATGGCCTCCCCCCAACAAGGAGTCTCTGGCCAGAAGAGTGATTGTATTATATGGTTGGACGGGTCGGAGGGTTTAGTGCGTGCCATGGACATTGTCAAAGCCAGTGTGGGGAAGGAGGCAGTGGTAAGGGCCCTACTAAAAGCTATTGAAAACCCCCATAACCCCGCCAAACCTGGACGCCCCAAGAAAATTGTAGTCAAAGACAGGGAGTTGCAGTTCCTTTTACGAGGCGTGTTGCAAAACCTGGACATAGAAGTAGACTGGAGCCCCCAATTGCCCCTTTTAGACGAACTTTGGCTTAATTTCCAAAATAGTCAATCACAATGCTGTGCCTACATTTCTCCCGAGTTGTTCAACAGGTTAGGGGAATTAGCCTCCTCCCTCTGGCCATTACAACCCTGGCTACTGTTGTCAGAAGATGAAATCCTCCGGGTCGACATCAATCGTTGGCATGTAGACTCTTTATATGTGAGCGTCTTGGGAATGATGGGGGAAGAAAGGGGCATAGTTTTATATCGCACCTTGGATTCTTTAAAACACTTCCGCCAAAGAATAGCCCATTTGGCATTGGAAAGATACAGTCTACCTCAACAGGAGGAGGATGATGACGAGTTGGAGTCCATTTTCCTACAACAAGACTGTTGGTTTGTCAATTATAACCCCTCCCAAGAGGAACAAACAAGTACAGTGTGGAGGTCGGACTATCACGGGGAGGAGGTGTCTATAGTTTTTGGCAGCATCCACCCCTATGAGGGAATTCGTCCCATTAAGGAGGATGAGGAAATTTTCCCCATCTACGTTGCCCTATCCGCCTTAGCCTCATTTATTGAACAACATGAAGACGATTTGGCAGAGGAGACTATTAGACTCATCCGGGAAAAATACCCCATACAATCCCCCGAAGATGACAATTCCACCTGTTGGGTGTCCGTGTCTACTATGCCCGATTTAACTAGGGAACTAGAACAAATTCTAGATGATGTCCAACAGGACTGTAAACAGGCCTTGGGGGAAGAAGAGGAGGAAGGGGGAAAAAATATAGCCCTCCAAGAAGACCTAATTCCCGAAGACACTATTGTACTTTTAGAAACAATCCCCAGTTTCCTACTATCTCGTCTCCACAATAACTCTTATACAGATACTAATTGTCCTTCTTCGCTGTCCGCCCAAACCCTCGCCTGGATTCACAATCTTGCCGCCAAAACTGACTTCCCCGTAATTATCCTCCAAACCACCAAACCAAAGGCTAGACAACTGTTATGCCGTCTGGAAGCGGAAAAGGGGATTGTTAAAGTCATTTTCGCCAACGGCGGAGCGTCAGACCATGAGACTTTAGGTGTATTACAGACAACCATAGGGAACTTTTACGTCTTTGCCCAGTTTCCTGAACAGGTTTCCTACCCCCTTGGCCGTTGGCAGAAAAGAGTAGCCAAATTCGACGGCTATTGCGGCGTGGTGGTGGCTATGGGCGCTAAAGGCTCATCCCGTGGTAATCCCCAGCCCAAAGACTTTTTGTATCTGTTCTACACCCGTGTGGAAAAGTAGTGGAAGATGTAGTGTAAGCTCTGGTGTTTGATATTCCTGATATGCTAGAAATATGAAACATACAACAGCTAAACAGAAATAAGATGGACTGGTTGGCAGAATATCATCAACACGTAGTAGAAAGAGCTCGTCTAGGCATTCCCCCGTTACCACTAAACCCTAAGCAAGTATCGCAACTGTGTGACAGTTTGTTAAACCCACCAGAGGAATTAAAAGAGGAATTACTAACACTGCTAAGAGAAAGAGTCCCAGTGGGTGTGGATGAAGCGGCTTATGTCAAGGCGGGGTTTTTAACAGCTATTGCCAAAGGAGAGTTAAACTGTCCTGTAATCCCCCCCCAAGAGGCAGTGCGGCTGTTGGGCACCATGATGGGGGGTTATAATGTTCAATCCCTTATAGACCTTTTACAGTTCCCAGACTCTAGTATAGCTTCAGAGGCCGCCATCGCTCTATCTAAAACTCTGTTGGTGTTTGATGCCTTCCATGACGTGGTAGAATTGGCCAAAGACAACCCCTATGCCAAACGGGTGTTAGATTCTTGGGCAGCAGGAGAATGGTTTACCGCCAGGCCAAAAGTACCAGAAAAAATCACCGTAACCGTATTCAAAGTGCCCGGGGAAACCAATACTGACGACTTGTCGCCAGCTATCCATGCCACCACTCGTCCGGACATCCCCCTCCATGCCCTGTCCATGCTAGAATCCAGATTCCCAGAGGCATTGGCAATTATCGCCCAGTTAAAACAAAAAGGCTATCCCGTTGCCTATGTGGGGGATGTAGTGGGTACAGGTTCTTCTCGTAAATCAGCAATAAATTCCCTTCTGTGGCATATAGGCCATGATATACCCTTTGTACCCAACAAGAGAGCCGGAGGCTACATTTTGGGCGGCAAAATAGCCCCCATCTTCTTCAACACCGCCGAGGATGCCGGTGCCATGCCCATCGAGTGTGATGTCACCTCCCTAAACACCGGTGATGTTATTAATATCTACCCCTACCAGGGGAAAATTACTAACGAGAAAGACGAACTCCTGACTACCTTTACCCTCAAACCCGTCACCCTCCTCGATGAAGTCCGTGCCGGTGGGCGCATCCCCCTGTTAATCGGTAGAGGCCTAACTGATAAGGCCCGTCAGGCTTTAGGCTTAGAACCCAGTAACCTGTTTATAAGACCTACGCCTCCCCCAGATACCGGCAAAGGATTCACCCTAGCCCAGAAAATCGTAGGTAAGGCCTGTGGCGTAAAGGGGGTACGTCCTGGCACCGCCTGTGAACCTGTAGTAACCACTGTAGGTTCTCAAGATACAACGGGACCTATGACCCGGGACGAGTTGAAGGAATTGGCCTGTCTGGGTTTCAGTGCAGATTTGGTGTTGCAGTCATTCTGTCATACAGCCGCCTATCCCAAACCAGTAGACATAAAGATTCACAAAGAGTTGCCTGATTTCTTTGCTAGCAGGGGAGGTGTGGTGTTACGTCCCGGAGATGGTATTATCCATTCCTGGTTAAACCGCATGTTGCTGCCCGACACAGTGGGCACTGGTGCCGATTCCCATACCCGTTTCCCCCTGGGCATCTCCTTCCCCGCAGGCTCGGGTTTAGTGGCCTTTGCCGCCGCCTTGGGCTCAATGCCTATAGACATGCCCGAGTCGGTGTTGGTCAGGTTTAAGGGGGAGTTACAGCCGGGTGTCACCCTCCGAGACATTGTCAATGCCATTCCCTGGGTGGCCATTCAACAGGGCAAATTGACAGTGGGCAAGGAGAATAAGATAAACGTCTTTAATGGCCGGATAATGGAAATTGAAGGGTTGCCTAATTTAAAGGTGGAACAGGCCTTTGAGTTAACAGATGCCACGGCTGAACGCTCCTGTGCCGCCTGTACCATCAAACTGAGCGAGGAGACAGTGGCGGAATTTTTGCGATCTAATATCAGTCTTTTGAAAAACATGATTGCCAGGGGGTATCAAGATGCCCGCACTCTCCTCCGTCGCATTGCCAAGATGGAGCAGTGGCTGGCCAACCCCACCCTCCTTTCAGCAGACGAAGACGCTGAATACGCTGATGTTATCGAAATTGACCTAAATCAAATCAAAGAGCCCATTGTGGCAGCCCCCAATGACCCAGACAACGTCAAACTCTTGAGTGAGTGCGCTGGCGACAAAATCGATGAGGTATTTATAGGGTCTTGTATGACAAACATAGGACATTACAGAGCCGCCGCCAAGATTTTAGAGGGGGCAGGCAGAGTAAAAACTGTGTTGTGGATATGTCCTCCTACCCGCATGGATGAGCAGCAGTTGCGCAACGAGGGAGTATATAGCATTTTTGCTGCCGCCGGCGCCAGAACCGAAATGCCAGGGTGTTCTCTGTGTATGGGCAATCAAGCCCGTGTTCAGGATTATGCCACCGTCTTTTCTACCTCCACCCGCAACTTTGACAACCGTATGGGTAAGGGGGCAAGGGTTTATCTCGGTTCGGCCGAACTTGCTGCCGTTTGTGCCCTTCTTGGTAGAATCCCCACTGTGGAGGAATACATGGAAATTGTTAAAGAGAAAATTGACCCCTTCCGCGGCGAATTATATCGCTATTTAAACTTCCATGAAATTGAGGGATTTGAAGACGAAGGGCGCATTATACCCCCTGAAAAAATGCCAAAATTAGAAGAAATAAAAATTTAAAATTATCACAAATAGAGAGTCTTTATGGCTCTCTTTTTTCTTGGCAACCAGGTTATTATCCTGCAATCTTTAGGAGGAAAAATGAGTAATTTTATCTTCCATTTGGCTATTCCTATTACTGATGTTGGCGAGGCAAAACGGTTTTATAGCGAATTGTTAGGCTGTCAGGTAGGTAGAGTTAACCAGTCTGCTATTATTTTCAACTTTTATGGCCATCAACTGGTAGGGCATATTACTAAAGAAGTATTATCGCCTCCCCAAGGCATTTATCCTCGTCATTTTGGTATTATCTTCCCAGAAAAATCAGACTGGGATACCTTGTTGTCCCGTTGTGAAAAGTCTAATATCCCCTTTTATCAGCCGCCAAAAATTCGTTTTCCCGGCCAAATTACTGAACACCACACCTTCTTTTTACAGGATCCCTTTTTCAACATACTAGAGTTCAAATTTTATGTCCATCACGAGGCAATTTTTGGGGCTAATCATTTTGCCCAAATAGGTGACAGATGAGAATTAAATATGTTAAAATGTAGACCACAAATAAGCCAAAATTGTCCGAGATATGCCCCAGGAAATTTGGCAACAACAAGAAATAGTAAGATGGACAAAAATCCTCCTGGACAGTTATAAAGATTTGTTTGGGAAAGAACTAATCGAACGTAGCAAAGATGCCTTAAAAGATTCTGAAAATTTATTCCATGCCGATTTTGTAGTTTTCTCCCACAATACTAACCCAGACCCTCTATACAATTATGCCAACAAAAAGGGACTACAATTGTGGGAGATGACTTGGGAGGAACTGGTAAAAACCCCCTCCCGCACCACCACTGAGCCTCTGCTGAGGGAAGAAAGGGAAAGACTGTTAAAACAAACGGCGGAAAAGGGCTTTGTCTGCAACTTTAAGGGAATTAGAATATCTAAAACCGGCAAAAAATACTACATAAAAGACATAACCCTTTGGAATCTGAGGGACGAAAAAGGGCTATTCTGTGGCCAAGCAGCCACCTTCTCCCAGTGGGAAAAAATAGAATAAATTGGCGAACTTGGTAGAACAAAAGCGAGAAGAGAAAGTCGAAAAAAATGATGGGGATATTCATGGAATTTAAGGAACAAATAGAAGCCGATAAGAGCCAATGTTCGGGATGGTCGTTGGAGGAAAGGGACCCAAAAGTAATAGAAAAATTAATGCCCTTTTGGGGGTTTTTATATGAGTACTATTTTCGGGTAAGAACTGGCGGCTGGGAAAATATTCCCGAAGGACAAGTGCTACTGGTGGGCTCCCATAATGGCGGTTTGGCAGCCCCCGACATGATAATGATGATCTATGACTGGTTTCGTTTTTTTGGCACCGAAAGACTGGCCTATGGATTAATGCACCCCCTGATCTGGGACATATACCCCCAAGTGGCAAAAGTAGCGACTAAAACCGGCGCTATCCGAGCCCACCCCTCTATGGCTATAGCCGCCATCGAAAAAGGGGCAACCGTCCTAGTGTACCCTGGAGGAGGCGAAGATGTCTTCCGACCCTACTGGGAAAAGCAAAAAATTAAATTTATGGGGCGTAAGGGTTTTATTAAACTAGCCTTAAAATACCACCTACCCATCATCCCCCTCCTCTCCAAGGGAGCTCATGATAGTTTGTTTGTAATAGCAGATATATATAGAGAACTGAAAGGCATAATACCATGGGCAATACAAGAAGAACCACGGGTCTTCCCCATATATTTGGGGTTGCCCTGGGGATTGGCAGTGGGGCCCTTGCCTAATATACCCCTGCCAGTACAAATCACCACCCGTGTCTGTCCACCTATTTATTTCCCCCGCTATGGGGAGTCTGTTAGTAAGAAGCGAGATTATGTACAACAGTGTTACGATTTGGTAGTAAGCAGGATGCAGGCAGAATTGGACAGGTTGTATCAGGAGGACTAATTGTGAGCCTGCAACAGGCTGACCAGTTTGGCTATCTGTTCCTTAGTAAACACCTTAGAAAGGGTATCGGCGGCAATAACTGGATCTACTGTCACCAACACCTGGGGCAATTTAGAATAGGCCAGTTGTTCTAGTCCCTGAGAAGGTATAATTTCCGAGCCCTTGCCCACATCTAAACAATCCCCCGCCAATTTGATTTCCTTGATAACCACTGGTGCTAAAAGACGATAGGAGTGTTTGGGGTTAGCTATGGCTTGCTTGGCACATTTGATTAGATTCTGCCAACCACTCTCCCCTGGTGCCAGTTGGGCCAGTTTATCGCATAAACCTTGTAACTGTTGACGGTTGTTGGGGGTAGGCTCTTGTTTGAATATAGCCAACATTTGTTGTAGAATTTGTTTTACTTTGACAGTAATCTTCTCCTCTGCCGGCGGAGCTTGCCGTGTTACTTCTGTATTCTCTGTATTTGACTTGGAGGTGGCAGTAACGGGGTTAGATGACGCTTTGGCAGCAGTTACAGAGGTTAGTGTAAGTTTTTCTGTGGTGGGAGGCGGCACATCCCCACTGGCTAATTGTTCTATATAGTTAAGTAACTCCACAAAGCGGGGCTCGGCTTCTTTCATGATTTGTTCCCCTTCCTCAGGCGACAAGCCAAAGGGACCTTGCAATCGTTCGATCAAATCCTGTAAAGTATCGTAGGCTCTTAGGAAAAGACTTTCTAGGGTGGGGTCAGGCTGAATAGGTTGATCCCTGAGGATTTTGAAGGCGTCTTCCAAACGGTGTGCCGCCTTCTGAATTGCCGTAAAATTGAGCATTGCCGCCCCCCCCTTGATGGAGTGTGCCGCCCGGAATAATTCATTTATTCTCTCTTTGTCTTCTACTGCCAATTCCAACTCCAAAATCCCCTTTTCAATGGTTTCCAGGTGTTCCTTTGCTTCTTCGATAAAATAACCTACTATTTTTTCGTTGTTGCCACCGTCCATAATTTCTTCTCCTCAATTCATTGACTCTTGCCATGGCCTCATCTTTAGTATATACCCCCGGGGATAGGTTAGCCTTCCGGTGTTATAATTCCCCTAGCCATTGACGGGAGAACAAATAAATGCTAAAAGTAGGCTTAGTGGGCACTGGACATGCCGCCCAGAGAAGGGCTGAAGCCTTTCTGGCACATCCTTTGACTACATTGGTGGCAGTAGCAGGAAATACCCCTGAGAAAACTCAGTCTTTCAGTCAAACCTATGGTATCCCCTCCGTATCCAGCTGGCAGGATTTAATTGAAGACACCACCATCGATTTGATTTGTATTTCTAATGTAAACAAAGAGCATGGGAAAATCGTTAGGGCGGCGTTACTGGCTGACAAACACGTGGTAGTAGAATACCCCCTCACCATATACCCCCAAGAGGCGGAGGAGTTACTACAACTAGCCCGTAGCCGCAACAAACTCCTCCACGTAGAACATATTGAAATACTAGGAGGAGTACATCAAGCTATCAGAAAATATTTATCAGAAATAGGTGAGCCTTTTTTAGCAAGATATAGTACAATCACCCTCAAAAGTAGACTAACCCCCAATTGGACTTTTAACTACTCCTGTTATGGGTATCCCTTCATCGCCGCACTTTCCCGCATCACCCGCTTTACTGACTTGTTTGGCAGGGTAGACTCAGTAACCTGTTATAGCCGCTTTTGGGATGCTCCTCAGCCGGGTTATTTTTCTTCCTGTTATTGTCAGGCCCAACTGTCTTTCAAAAACGGAATTTTGGTTTGTTTAACCTATGGCAAAGGGGATGAGTTTAAGAGTGGCGAAAGGGTTTTAGAAATTTACGGCAACAAGGGCACATTAAAATTCGAGGGGGAAAAGGGTAAAATCATCCGTGGTGAGGAGGAGGAAGAAATTGAAGTTGCTGGCAGACGTGGTTTATTCAACAAGGATACAGAGGCAGTCATCGACTATCTCACTCGAGGAAAACCCCTTTATTTTACACTGGAGGCCAGCATTTATGCCCTAAAAGTGGCAGAGGCAATCCAAAAGGCAGATCAAACCAAAAGCCTAGTTTTCCTACCTTAAAAATCTTAATAACTCCCCCGGCTTTTTTTATTCCTATACCGCCAGAAATGTTCTATATTAATTCCTAGAATATAACGCCATTGTCCCTCCATTTGTTGATAGTATGGTTTCCATTGACATAGAAGCTATAAGATTAGAATTTGACCGGATTGTGGCCGCTTTTGGTACGCCCAATGACATTTTCAGACTACAAACAGAGAGATTCATACAAGAAAATTCCATTATCCTCCAAGAAGTAGGCAGCGGCAACAATATCGAAAAGGTGTTTTTGACAGTTACCACCTTTGAAGATCAAAACGATGGCAGCTATACTGGAGGCTTATCCCTTCGGGATGCCATTTTAAGAGCCAAGGCCGATTCTAACAAAGAATATGTAATCCGACTACCAGCAGGTGTCTATCAGCTTTCCATCCAAGGCAATGAAGACACCCTCTCCCCAGCCACCAATCCTAACCTCCCCGGCATAGCAGATGACATTGTCATTCGCAGTGGGGATTTAGACATTAAAACAAGGATAAGGATAGTCGGTGCCGGCGCCAATGCCACTATTATAAACGCCTCTGGACTAGGAGATCGTATTTTTGACGTGGGGGAGGGGGGTTTATTAATCCTAGAAGGTGTAACCCTGGAAGAAGGATTTGCTAATAACACCACTACAGCCAATGGCACTGCTGGTGGGGCAATCCGCATCCAACAGGGGGGAGGGGCTATCATCAGCAACAGTATAATCCGTAATAGTAGCACTCCCCTGAGAGGAGAAGCCAAAGGTGGTGGTATTGCCAACTTCGGTGACCTAGAACTTGTCAATACAACCATATCTGGCAATGTTACCGGGCTTGGGGGAGGCGTTTACACCACAGGTAACTTCAAAATTCTTAACAGTTCCCTGGTAGGAAATGTGGGGAGTGATGGGGGTGGTGGTATCTATGTTGGTGGCAACGCCTCTGGGGTAATTTTAAATAGTACTATCTCTAGTAATCTTACGGAAAAGAGTGGGGGTGGCATCCTCAGTGAAAACGCCACCGTTTCTGTAGTCAATACCACCATCACCAAAAACTCCGCCTAGACTGGTTCCGGTATCATTGCTGTAGGGCCTGATAACCCCCTGTTGTTGCAAAACAGTATTGTGGCCGGGAATTTGGAAAGTGCAGACATAGAGGGATTCTTTGCAGCCAATAGTGCCTTTAATCTGATTGGCAATGGCAATGGGGTTATGGTAAACGGTCTTAACGGCAACATAGTTGGTGATGTTCTTAATACCATAAATCCCAGACTTGGTCCTCTGCAAAACAATGGGGGTATTACACCCACTCATGCTCCACTCCCAGATAGTCCCGCCATTGACCGAGGTGACAATCAGATTTCAAGCCAGGTAGGCCAGACAGATCAAACTGGTGCCAATCGGATCAGAAATCGGCGAGTGGATATTGGCAGTGTAGAAGCTCAAATTAGTCCTCATCCCCTTCTTACCTCACCCATTTATCGTTTTCAAAATAGAGAAATTCCTGGCACATACTTATTTGTAAATGAAAGTGAGCGTCAACGAGTCCTAGCCAACTTCCCCCAATTCCAGGAAGAGGGATTTGCCTTTAGTGTCGCCACCAGGGAAGCAGATGGTTTAATTCCTATTTATCGTTTTCAAAATAGGGAAATTCCCGGAACCTATTTATATGTCAACGAGGAAGAAAGACGGAGGATTCTTCGACAATTTCCCCAGTTTCAGGAAGAAGGATTAGCCTTTTATGTTTTCCCCGGCAATTCCACTGAGGGCGAGACTATTTATCGTTTCCAGAATAGCAATCTCCCTGGCACTTATTTGTTTGTAAATGAAGCCGAAAGACTGAGTATTCTCCAAAATTATCCCTCTTTTATCCAGGAGGGTATTGCCTTTTCTGCTTCCCTTCTATAAGTTACTATAGACCGTTATAGGAACTATAAAAATACCTCTCCAGACTCTCTAACCAGTAGGGGAGAGTCAAATTGTATTCTTTTCTTATTTTGCTGGTATTCAAGACAGAATAAGCCGGACGTTTTGCTGGCGTAGGATATTCCTCTGTTAGAATTGGCAGGAGCTCTTTTACTTTTAAATCATACCCTTTTTGACGGGCATTTTTGATTATATTTACAGCAAAATCATACCAGCTACATACTCCTAAATCTGTCAAGTGATATATTTCTTGTTGCGAATCCTTGCCCCGGGTTTCTATCAGTTTTTTTATCACAGTAGCAATGTTTTCTGCTAACGTGGGACAACCAGTTTGGTCCATCACTACTCTGATTGTATCCCTTTGTTGCCCCAGTTTTAACATAGTTTTGACAAAATTGCTCTTACCATATCTGCCATAAACCCAAGCAGTCCTTATGATAACAAAATTGCTGCTGATTGCCTTTATATTTTCCTCCCCCTCCAGTTTCGTTTTCCCATAAACTCCCAAGGGGTTAGTGTCATCTGTTTCTAAGTAGGGTTTATTCGCCCTGCCGTCGAATACATAGTCGGTAGAGATGTGGACAAATTTTGCTTTTATCTTCTCCGTCTCTTCAGCAATTATCTTTGGAGCTAGTCCATTTATTTGTTGTGCCAATTCCGGTTCAGATTCCGCCTTGTCCACAGCCGTATAAGCCGCGGCATTTATGACAATATCTGGTTTGATTTCTCTTATGCATTCCTGAATTTGTTGAGGGATATTTAAGTCAACTTTCTGGCGATTTATGGGTAAAAATTCAGGGGAATTTTGAAAAACATATGTGATTTCCCTCCCCACTTGCCCATCACAGCCAAATAAAATTATTTTCATTCTCCTCCTCCATAGATAATACTATACAATCCGGCTACGTCGCCGCCCAAAGCCCAAGTAGCTCAACCAAAATAAGCCTAAATGAAAATGATAGGCCTAAACAATAAGTAAAGCACAAACGGGGAGGCTTTGAACCCAATGGAATACAAATTAGAAATAGATATTAGAAACAGATGATAAATGATAAAGGAATATGAAAGACATTAAACTAAAATCATTTCCCCATCCAGGTTCTATACTACAACGAGAGTAAAACAAGGGTAAAAAGGAGAATAACTCTTCCTACACCCTAGTGCCATGGAATCTAGGTATTTAACACCAAAGGGCCTGCCGCGGCACACGAGAAGGTGGATTAAATTCTAGAAATTCAGGTTCCACAAGCCCGTGTTCAGGGATGTGTGGTATATTATTGGGTTTATAGGGTGGGAATATGGGCCAGAAACTTCTCATTAAAAAACTACAAAAAAGTACAAAACTCTGTTTTAAGGATCTATTGGGGCACAAGGCTTTGAAAAGATAAGAAAACAAGGACAATCTTTTGTGGACAAAAACCACATTATAGCAAAGCTTATTGGGGAGAAAGTTTATTATTTCCTCATCAAGGCCAAAAATATTTAGGACATCCCCATTCATTGACATCCTAAAGTAGACCTTAATAGATAAAAAAGAACTTTTTGAAAAGCTGTATCTAGAGGAAAACTGAGATAACTCTTGGAACCTCTAAAATTGGAATTTTTAAAAAAAGAAAGGTTCAATTACTGCAAAAAGCATCCAACTTTATTTTTCATTAACAGGCTGAACTCCCAAAATGCTGGCCCTACCTGTACAGAGTTGAAAAGCCCGTCTGAAACGGGTAATTCTCGAACATATTCTTTAAAAGATTACTGTATAAGAGGAATTTTTTGTGGAAATAAAAAAACAGAAAAAAGCCCAACAAATGAGAGGGGCTACAGGAAAATGCACCTAGAGGGCGGGGACGAAGAAAGAAACGGGCATATTCTCGGAAACAAATTCTATAAAAACTGCCACATAATGGCTCTCTCTGACAAAGAAAAAATGGAATATAAGAGCTAGTAGAAATTCTAACCCACCCAAAAGGTGATGGGACTGAGTGTAAGTTATGGTACGATAACCATAGTGCGGTTCCAGCCCGGGCACCCTGTTTGCCCCGATTCAAATTATTTAATAAAACGACAATATTACAATACCCCTAGTCTATGAAATTTACAGAAGACCAAATAAAGCAATTATTCATCAAAAACAGTGCAATATTGCGCAAAAAAGCCCCCTACCTTTGGCAAATAGCATCTTCAGGGGAGAAAGGTTGTGAGGTGAAGGTGGACGGAGAGGGGAGGATAAATGCTATACTCCGTGGCAACCCAGTATACAAGACTGATGCCTTACAATTATCCCTTTCCCAGGTGGAAGCCTTTGAAGCCAAGCCCGCAAGACTGTTTGCCGACTTTGAGAATATCGGCAGAGAAATAAACCCACAGATAATCGCCCATAGGTATAGCTTTGAACTACTGGAAAGACTACCGAACAAGATATCCCCCCCCTCCTGCCGAAAGACAAAGCACATACCTCTTCTGCTGATGGTGGGGCTTGGTTTTGGTCTTCATTTAAAACTCCTATTGGAAAGGTATGAAATCCAAAACCTCATAATTTTGGACGTACCAGTCTTCTTTAGGCTTAGCCTTTATACCCTGGACTGGGAATGGTTTTTAGAACACTATAGTCAACCCGGGAGAAGCTTAAACGTCATTGTCCACAACAAGCTAGTATTGGAAAAGGACTTGGACATAGCCTTTGCCGAGTTAAGAAGTGCTATTGGTCAGCTAAATCCAGGACTATTTTACTGGGGCTATTATTTTGAGCATATCCACCACAGTCCCCCCATGAAGGTGAGAGAGTGGTTTGGCCAGTCTCCATTATTTTTTGAATTTTTCATGGGCTACTTTGACGACGAGCTTTGGTCTTTAAAATGGACATTGGAGAAATTCCCGAAAAAAATACCCCTATACTACCCTCATAAGAGAGTATCAGGGGGGGCTGTTGCCTTTGTACTGGGGGCAGGCCCCTCTTTAGACTATGCCCTTGACAAGATAAGGAAATATCAGGATAAGGCCGTTATATTCTCCTGCGGTTCCACCATATCTTCTCTGGAAAGGGCGGGTATAGTCCCAGACTTCCACGTAGAAATAGAAAGGACTAAATACACCTACGACACCCTTGTAGAAATAAGCGGAGACTTTCTAAGGCAAATTATTCTTATAGCCGACAACCCCCTCTGGACAGACTGCTTTGACCTTTTTAAAAAGGGCTACATGTTTTTAAAGCTCAACGACACAGGGGCATTCCTTTTGGAACCCACGGGCTCGCCCTTCATTTGGTATATCGGACCCACTGTGACTGCGGCGGGGGTAGCTTTGGCGGCGGAGTTCGGCTTTGATACCATATTCCTCTTCGGCGTTGACTTGGGCACCAGGAATCCCCAACAACACCACTCCCACCTCAGCAATTATTACAACCCCAAAAGTATGCTTCATAAACAAAAAGTGGACTTCCCTCTAACCGCACCTGGCAATTTTGGTGGGGTGGTGCACACCAATTTACTTTTCGCCAAAACTAAGTATGCCATCGAGCGGGTTATAAAGAAAAAAGGCGTAAGGGTATACAACACTTCCGACGGTGTTATGATAGAGGGGGCGAAACCTTTGCCAATAGAATTTTTCAGGGTGGAAGGGGATTTTGACAAACAGTCGGCCATAGAAACCATTGAAGGAAACTTTGACACCACCTACATAGATCTGGTAAACCCTGCTGAAGTATTAGAGAAGCTGTACAGTGATTTTGAAACCCTGGCTCAAGAGGTAGGGGAATATGCCAAAAAGTTCGACGGCACTAAGCTCTACGATGTAATTCATGGTATTAGGGTGTTGGGAGGGGATATATCTTCTAAGAAAAACACCCTTTTGTACAACCTCCTATTCCACAACGTCTATTCCTGGAGTAGACTGGCATTAGGATATGCTCTTAGCCTAGAAGACAAGGAGAGGGGGGAGTTTATGGGCTTTTTCTGGGATATGTGCCACCGGTTTATAGAAGAGGCTAAAGGGGAAATCAAAAAGGTCGTGGAGGAGTTTGGAAAATGATAGAAATAGCAAATAGGAAGGTAGGAGAAGGCCTGCCCGTTTTCACAGTGGCCGAACTTTCCGCTAACCACCTGCAGGATTTGAACCTGGCCATGAAGACTATAGAGGCCATAAGGGAATCCGGTGCAGATGCGGTAAAGCTACAAACCTACACCCCGGATACTATAACCATAGATGCAAGGAATGAATACTTCATGATAAAAGAGAGCACTCTATGGGATGGCCAATATTTATACGACCTTTACAAAAAAGCCTACACCCCCTGGGACTGGCATGACAAACTGTTCGAGTACGCCAAAAAGCTGGGGCTTGTATGTTTCTCCTCGCCTTTTGATAAGACTGCTGTAGACCTTTTGGAAAAACTCAACACGCCCGCCTACAAGGTGGCTTCTTTTGAGATAACTGACATACCCCTGATAGAATACATAGCCAGCAAGGGAAAACCCGTTATCATCTCCACGGGCATTGCTACCCTATCAGACATAGAAGAGGCCGTCAACGCCTGCAGGAGGATGGGCAACGAGCAAATAGTACTTTTGAAGTGCGTATCCGAATATCCTACCCCACACGAGGATGCCCACCTGAGAACAATCCCCAACATGAGGGAAACCTTTGGAGTGCCCGTGGGACTTTCTGACCACACTCCGGGCATATCCGTGCCCGTGGCCGCAGTGGCATTAGGTGCGGTAATGGTAGAAAAGCACTTCATCCTGGACAGAAACCTAAAAAGCCCAGACAGTGCCTTTTCCCTCACCCCAGCCGAATTCAAAGCCATGGTGGAGGCCATCCGTCAGGTAGAAAAAGCCCTCGGAAAGGTGACTTATGACCTCACACCTAGGCAAAGACAGATGAAGAAATTCTCCCGAAGTCTGTTTGTAGTAAAAGAGCTAAAAAAGGGTGAGGTTTTCACTGAAGAGAATGTCAGAAGCATCAGGCCTGGCTACGGGCTGGCACCTAAGTATTTGCCCCAAGTGTTGGGGAAGAAGGCAAAAAAAGACATCTCTAAAGGAACACCCCTTAGCTGGGAACTGATAGAAGAATAGCCCTTTTGTCCAGTAACATTTCCCCTACTTTTTTTTCTTCCTAAAGACAAAAAACTACAAAGATATCAATATTCAAAGTCAGGGCGGAAAACAAAAGGTGTAGTGTTTACTAGGGGAAAAAGCAAAAAGATATTTGTTGAGGAGATGGAACTGAAATGAGTAAAAAACTGCCAATAGACATACAAACTTTGGAAGAAATTAGAACAGAGGTTTTTTATTATGGACAAGACTAATTTTGTTCCCCCGCTTGTGTAAGAAGGTAAGTCTTAGTTTTTGTCCCGGCCAGGATATTTGGCAACCTTTTGTTTTTAGATGCCTTAAAGCAGGCATTTCCGAGAGAATTGGAACAGGGGAAATGTACTGTGATTCATAGATTTTCGTGGTTTGATTACAAAATGCTCACTATCTCAAAAACCGGGTTTAGAATAAATAAATCTCAACCGTTCAATGAATTTAAATATTACAAAATAATATGAAAGGAATATATTAGTTGATAAATTTATCTACACATTCCCGCAGAATTAAACCCAATTATCCGGTAATAAAAACGTTTCGTTAAGGGAATATAAAGGTTGTATTTTAAATAGATGAAGGGTTAATTTTGATATATGAATATGAAGGGCAAATTATTGAGAAAAAAAGCCAAAAACACACAAAGAAGAGGTAAAAGCCATCAGAGAAATCCTAAAAAACCTGTACGGCGTCATCAAGCCCCTCTATACCTATATGAAATTTGTTATCATAACGGGGGAATTAGATTTTTTAAAAGTTCCATTGTTTTCCGGCCCTAATCAACTCCAAGATATAACACTAAACTCCAACTACTCTACTATCTGGGGCTACGGGGAAAAAACTACAAACCGTATTCGAGGGGAAACTTCAAGGACGAGAATTATCAGAAATAAAAAAGTGGTACAATGGCCATTCTTCCTGTGGCGAAGAAAAGGTTTATTACACCTCTCAGAAAAACAGTTTAAACCCCACTAGTTTGAAACCGGCACCCCTAAAACTGCTGATAGCAAACAGAGTATTCATTCCCGAACTCGAAAATCTATATGTTTCCCACACATCACTTGACGGCTTTGACGTCGACTACATGCAGCCGGAAAATATACCCTTCTAAGCAGGACATCTAAGAGGGATTAGCTATATCCTTACATATCCAAACAAGGAGGTGAAGGGCTTATTAAATGAAAGGCTACTTAAATGAAAGGCTACTGAGGCACTTTACAAATTGGCTCCCCCTTTAGGGGACAAAAGATAAGGTGTTACCTTGGTAGTATTTTAATTTACAAAGTTTATTTTTAATCCCTGATGTACAGTCTTCTGTCGTCCACAGGCCTTGAAATATCCGCAGCCAACAGGGGCAGTTCTTTGTAACACTTTTAAAGACAAAAACCCCAGGAGTAGAATTCAGGACTATGAAGAACAAGCCAGGGAGCTATGCCTTGACGCAGATAGAGGGGAACAGGTACCATTAGGAGTATGTGGTAAATATAAGGAGGTATGCCGGGTTGGAGAACAGTTCAGTGAAAAGGAGGAGAATGTAGTTGGTTTTGGCGGAAAAACGGTGAATAATTAGGTTCCTGCCCTGGAGGGGAGAGGAATGGGCTTTCTGGACAACAAGGTAATACTCATAACAGGAGGCACCGGCTCTTTTGGAAAGGCCTTTACCCATTTTGTCTTGAAACACTATAACCCTGCCAAGCTGATCATCCTCAGCAGGGATGAGTTCAAGCAGTGGCAGATGCAAAGGGAATTCCCAGAAGACAGATATCCCCAGATAAGGTTTTTCCTAGGAGATATACGGGACAAGGACAGACTAAAATTCGCCTTTGACGGTGTGGACTATGTGGTACACGCCGCCGCTCTAAAACACGTCCCCACCCTGGAGTACAACCCCTTTGAGGCGGTTAAGACAAACATCCTTGGCTCTCAGAACATTATAGAGATCGCCATCGAGAAAGGGGTAAAGAGGGTAATAGCCCTCTCCACCGATAAGGCGGTAAGTCCAGTGAATCTATACGGTGCTACAAAGCTCACCATGGAAAAGCTCTTCGTTGCAGGCAATGCCTACGCGGGCTCAAAGGAAACCTCCTTCGCCATAGTGCGCTACGGCAATGTGGTGGGCAGTAGGGGAAGCGTTATACCCCTGTTTTTAAACCTCCTAAGAGAAGGCCGTAGGGAGTTTCCCATCACTGATAAGAGAATGACACGCTTCTGGATAACCTTAGAGGAGGGGATTAGACTTGTGCTTTTTGCCCTTGAATACGGAGAAGGCGGCGAAGTATTTGTGCCAAAGATACCCAGCGTAAGGGTTGTAGACCTTGCAAAGGTCATGTGTCCCCATTGTTCCCTCAGATACATAGGCACACGCCCTGGAGAAAAGCTTCATGAAAGCCTAATCTCCCCCGATGAGTCAAGGGACATAAGACTTATAAAGCACGAAGGTAAAGAATACTTTGTTCTACTTCCTCAGTTTAGCTTTGAAGCGAGGGCATTGGAAAAGTGGAAAAATTCCCCAAAGATGCCAGAGGGCTTTTTCTACAGGAGCGATAAAAACGACTGGTGGCTAGAAGGTGAGGAACTGAAAGACTTCTTGGATAGGGCTCTGAGTAGCCTTGAGGTAATATATTGATATCTATATAGAGCAAAGCAATTTTAAACGTAATTTTAGACAATGATACCCTACGGCAGGCAGTACATAGACGAGGAGGACATAAAGGCGCTCCTTGAAGTTCTAAAGTCCGACTTTATAACTCAGGGGCCAAGGATTCAGGAGTTTGAAAGAGTTCTTGCAGATTACTGCGGGGCAAAATATGCGGTGGCTTTCAATTCTGGTACTTCGGCTCTCTACTGTGCTTACAAAAGCCTTGGACTGGGGGAAAAAGACCAGTTCATCACAAGCCCCATAACCTTTACAGCCACAGTCTCTGCGGGAGTTATGCTGGGTGCAGAGCCGGTATTTTGCGACATAGAGCCAGACACCGGCAATATGGACATCAACCTACTTCAAAGCCTGATAACAGACAGAACAAAGCTCATAGTTCCAGTCCACTACGCAGGACATCCTGTTGACATGGAAAAGGTTTGGGAAGTGGCTCAAAAGTATGGTCTCTATGTGGTGGAGGATGCCTGCCACGCCCCTGGCTCTAAGTATAAGGGCTACAAGACAGGCTCCTGCAGGTTTTCCCATGCGGCTATCTTTAGCTTTCATCCCGTAAAGCACATAACTACAGG